>JAEZGP010000490.1 GCA_023437285.1 Actinomycetes bacterium
GGACCGGTGTGGCCGGTCCGGGCGGTCCGCTCGGTGGAGCTCCGTGGACCGGCGGTCAGGTCCGGCGGCCGATCCGGCTGAGCCGCTGCAGCATGATGAAGGCGAACAAGAGCACGCCGATGAAGATCCTCGTCCACCAGGAGCTGAGGTTGCCCTGGAACGTGATGAGGGTCTGGATGATGCCCAGCACGCAGACGCCGACCATGGTGCCGAGCACATACCCGGAGCCGCCGGTGAGTAGCGTGCCGCCGATGACGACAGCGGCGATCGCGTCGAGTTCCAGGCCGATCGCGCCGCGCCCGTAGCCGGACAGGGTGTAGAACGTCAGGAGCAGGCCACCCAGGGCGGAGCAGAAGCCGCTGATCGTGTAAACGGCGATCTTCGTACGGCCGACCGGCAGGCCCATCAGCAGCGCCGACTGCTCGCTTCCGCCGACGGCGTACACGTTGCGGCCGAACTTGGTGTAGCTGAGGATCCACATCGCGATGAGGAGGACGATCAGCGCCACCACGGCGCTCACCGACAGCCGGTAGTTGCCCATCCGGAACTTGTGCTCCGCGATCGCGACCCAGGTCTTCTCGGTGATCGGGATCGAGTCCGTACTGATGACGTAGCACAGTCCTCGGGCGAGGAACATGCCGGCCAGGGTCACGATGAACGGCTGGATGTCGAAGAAGTGGATCATGCAGCCCATAAGCAGGCCGAGGACCGACCCGATCGCGAGCACCAGGGCCATCACCAGGTAAGGCGACCAGCCCTTCTCCGTCAGCAGCGACGACGACACCATCGTGGACAGGGCCACCACCGACCCGACCGACAGGTCGATGCCGCCGGTCAGGATGACGAACGTCATCCCGATCGCCACCACGAGCAGGAACCCGTTGTCGATGAAGATGTTCAGGAACACCTGGGTGTCCGAGAACCCCCGGTACTGCAGCACGCCGACGCCGTACATGAGCCCGAACAGGGCCAGGGTCACCAGGACCGGCAGCTGCTTGGTGGGCACCCAGTCCCGCAACGTGCGCCGGGATGCCGTCAACTCGGCGGTGCTCATGCCGGTACCTCGACCTTCGGCTCATCGGATGCGGGGGCGGCCGGCGGCGCGACGGGCCGGCTGCGGCGGCGGAAGACCTTCGCCCGGAACGAGGGCGACTGCAGCAGGCATACGATGGTCACGACGAGGGCCTTGAACAGCAGCGTGACCTCCGGCGGGATGCCGGTCGTGTAGATCGTGGTGGTCAACGTCTGGATGATCAGGGCGCCGAGCACCGTACCGGCGATGGAGAACCGGCCGCCGAGCAGGGACGTACCGCCGATGACCACGGCCAGGATGGCGTCCAGCTCGATCCACAGGCCGGCGTCGTTGCCGTTGGCGCTGGAGACGTCCGAGCTGACCATCAGGCCGGCGATGCCGGCACAGAAGGCGGCGAAGACGTACACCATGATCGTGATGCGCCGGGAACGGATGCCCGCCAGCCGGCTGGCCTCCGCGTTACCGCCGACCGACTCGATGAGCATGCCCAGCGCCGTCCGCCGGGTGAGCAGGACGGCGAGGAACACCACGAACAGGGCCACCAGGATCGCGAACGGCACCGTGAACAGGTAGCCCGCTCCGATAATGTCGTACGGGTTGCTGTTGATCGTGATGATCTGGCCGCCGGTGATCAGCTGAGCCAGGCCGCGGCCGGCCACCATGAGGATCAGCGTCGCGACAATCGGTTGGATGCCGATGGCGGCCACCAGCACGCCGTTCCAGATACCCAGCAGCAACGCCAGGCCCAGGCCCAGCGCCACCGCCGTGAGTACGCCGCTGATCGCGTTCTGGTCCGGCTGCTTGCTGATGTAGTAGCACGCCAGGCCCGCGACGATGGCCACCACCGAGCCGACCGACAGGTCGATACCTCCGGTCGCGATGACGAGCGTCATGCCGGTCGCCACCAGGATCAGTGGGGCGCCGTTGCGCAGGATGTCGATGAGGCTGCCGTACAGGTGGCCGTCGCGGACCTCGAGCTTGAAGAAGTCGGGGGTGAAGAACACGTTGCTCACCAGGAGCACGACCAGGGCGAGTACCGGCCAGAAGAACCGGTGCCTGATCACTGTCGTCACGCTCATCAGGCTGCCACCTCGTCGGTGTCTGAGGGACCGGCCACCAGGTGGTCGGCGGGGCGGCCCGCGCCGCTGGCGATCGCGTTCATGATGCGGTCGGCGTCGACCGTGTCGTCGTTGGCGAGCTCAGTGACGATGCGCCGGTCCCGCAGCACGGCGATCTTGTGACTGAGCCGCAGCACCTCCTCCAGCTCGGCGGAGATGAACAGCACCGCCATGCCGCCGTCGGAGAGCTCGACGACCAGCTTCTGGATCTCGGCCTTGGCGCCCACGTCGATGCCGCGGGTGGGCTCATCCAGGATCAGCAGTCGCGGCTCCGTGATAAGCCACCGGGCGAGCAGCACCTTCTGCTGGTTGCCGCCGCTGAGGTTGCGCACCTGCGCCTCGGGGTTGGCCGGGCGGATCTGCAACGTCTTGATGTACCGGTCGACCAGCTCGTCCTGACGCTTGCGCGACAGCGGCCGCGTCCAGCCCCGGGCGGCCTGCAGCGCCAGGATGATGTTCTCTCGCACGGTCAGTTCGCCGATGAGGCCCTCGGTGCGACGGTTCTCCGAGCAGAAGGCGATCGCCTTGGACATGGCGGTCATCGGACCGCGGATCGCGACCGGCACGCCGTCGACGAGGAACCGCCCGTGGTCGGCGCGGTCCGCGCCGAAGAACAACCGGGCGGTCTCGGTGCGGCCGGACCCGAGCAGGCCGGCCAGCCCCACCACCTCGCCGGAGTGGATGCTCAGGTCGAACGGGGCCACGGCACCCGTGCGGGACACCCCCTCGGCCTGGATGAACGGCTGCCCGGACTCCACCGCCGAGATGGGTCGCTTGGGCTGCTCCTCGAGCTTCTCCAGGTCGGCCAACTCCTTGCCGATCATGAGGGAGATCAGTTCCAGCTGCGGCAGTTCGGCCGTGAGGTACTCGCCCACGAGCCGGCCGTTGCGCAGTACCGTGATCCGGTCGCTGATCTCATAGACCTGGTCGAGGAAGTGGGTCACGAACAGCAGCGCGACGCCCTCGCTCTTCAACTGGCGCATCACCCGGAACAGCTGGGCGACCTCGTCCGCGTCGAGGCTGGAGGTCGGCTCGTCGAGGATGAGCACCTTCGCGTCGAAGTCGATGGCCCGCGCGATGGCGACCATCTGCTGTACGGCCAGCGAATACGTCGACAGCTGCCGGGTCACGTCGATGTTCAGTTCCAGGCGCTTGAGTAGCTCGGCGGCGCGCTTGTTCATCACCGACCACTGGATGCGGCCCAGCCGGCGCGGCTGGCGGCCGAGGAAGATGTTCTCCGCCACCGACAGGTTGGCGCAGAGGTTGACTTCCTGGTACACGGTGCTGACGCCGGCCTGCTGCGCCTGCGACGGAGCGTGGAAGCTGACCGGCCGGTCCTGGAGGACGACCGTACCGGCGTCGATGCCGTACACGCCGGTGAGCACCTTGATGAGGGTGGACTTTCCGGCGCCATTCTCGCCCATCAGGGCGTGCACCTCACCCGGGAAGAGCCGGAAGTCCACATTGTCCAGCGCCCTGACCCCCGGGAACTCCTTGCTGATGCCGGTCATGGTCAGGATCGCCGGCGGCTGGGCAGTCACTGTCGCGCCTCTCTGACGGAACAATCGGGGCGGCGCCCCGGCGGGCGGCGCCCCCGCCGGCCCCC
>JAEZGP010000498.1 GCA_023437285.1 Actinomycetes bacterium
CCCCGCCCGGCCAGCGGCAAGGTGCGGATGTCCTCGGCGCAGCGCCGCGAGCAGCTGATCGCGATCGGCCGCCAGCTCTTCGCCGAGAAGGGCGTCGACGCCACCTCCGTCGAGGAGGTCGCCGCCCGGGCGAAGGTGTCCAAGCCCGTCGTCTACGAGCACTTCGGCGGCAAGGAGGGCCTCTACGCGGTCGTCGTCGACCGCGAGGTCCGCGCCCTGCTCGACCGCATCACGGCGGCGCTCACCGCCGGGCACCCCCGCGAACTCCTCGAGCAGGCCGCCCTGGCGCTGCTGGACTACATCGAGGAGGAGACGAACGGGTTCCGCGTGCTCGTCCGGGAGTCCCCGGTCGGCTCGTCGTCGGGCAACTTCGTCTCCGTCCTCAACGACGTGGCCCACCAGGTAGAGCACATTCTCGGCTCGGAGTTCAAATCCCGGGGGTACGACCCGAAGCTCGCCGAACTGTACTCCCAGGCGCTCGTCGGCATGGTGGCGCTGACCGGCCGCTGGTGGCTGGAGGTCCGCAAGCCGCGCAAGGACACCGTCGCGGCGCACCTGGTGAACCTGGCCTGGAACGGCCTGTCCCACCTGGAAGCCAAGCCGACCCTGATCACGGTCCGCGGCCGCTGACCGCGGGGTACGGTCAGGCGAAGCGGCTCGAGGCGCGCTCCGGGTCCTTGGGCGGACCGTGGAACTTCCACTTGTGGTCGGTCGGGTCGGGCGTACCGTGCCGGAAGCCCTCCTCCATCGCCGCGAGTTCGGGCGAGCCGACCTTGCCGTAGAGCCCCGCGGTGGCCATCACGCCGCCGATGATGAACGACGCGACGCACGTGGAGACCTCGAACCCGAGGAAGTTCAGGTTCGTCCGCAGCAGCGTCAGCATGATGATCCCAGCGAGCAGGAAGACGAGGCCGCCCGCCAAGTTGATCATGCGATCGACGTTGCGGCCGATGAGTGCCCCCACGAGAATCACGGCACCCACGATGATCGACAGCAGCGCGAACGCCCTGTTGGTCTTGAGACCCATCGCGTCGGGCAGATGATCCTGCGCGAAGAACGCCATGCCGGACGTCCTCGCCCAGCCGACGATGCCGAAGATCAGCACGTAGAGGCCAGCCAGCCCCGCGAGGACCCGGTACAGCGGTCGCAGCGGGTGGTTCACCGGAAGATGGAGTACCGCCATGGGCACCACTTTTCCATCCCGGCTAGCCGCAAACGCCCCTTTCGCGTCTTATGTCGCGGGCTGGTTTGCTCAGTGGGCCTCAGCCTGGGCACCCACCCGGCTGTAGAGACCCGCGGTGAACAGGGCCAGGCCGACCACCAGCGAGACCACGCAGGTGGCCACCGAGAAGTTGAAGAAGTTCACGTCCGAACCCAGGAAAGCCAGCGTCAGCATGCCGGCGAGCTGGAAGACGAGGCCGACCACGAGGTACACGTAGAAGTCGATGTTGCGGCCGACCAGGGCGGCGAGCACGATCAGCACGCCCGTGCCGATCGACGCGTACGCGAACGCCGGGTTGGTGGGCAGGCCCAGGGCCGTCGCGCCGCTGGACCGGTCGAAGGTCTCCGCCCCCGACGTCTGCACCAGGCCAACGACCCCGAAGACGAGCACGTACACGCCGCTGACGAGCGCGAGCAGGCGGTAGATCGGCCGCAGGTGGTGATTGGTCGGCAGGTGCGACAGCATGACAACGTCCTTCGGGGTGAGAAGTCCGGGCGGGGTCAGCCAAGATTCTCGCCTACGCCCCCTCGACGCTTTCCGCGAGGGTCAGCCACCGCTGCTCGGTCTCGTCGCGCTCCTGCCGTACGGCCCGCAGTTCCGCGTCCAGGGCGGCCACCTTCTCGTAGTCGGTGGCGTGCGTGGCCAGCTGCTCGTGCAGCTGCGTTTCGCGCTGTTCGAGCTTGGCGACGGCGCGCTCCAGGCGTACCAGTTCCTTCTTCGCGGCCCGCAGGTCGGCCGCGGACAGCGACCCGGACGGCGCGGGGGACGCCGGGGACGGAACGGACGCCGGGGACCCGACCACCGGGGCGCCCGTGCGGGCCAGGTACTCGTCGATGCCGCCCGGCAGGTGCACGAGGCGACCGTCGCCGAACATGCCGTAGACGGTGTCGCAGACCCGCTCAACGAGGTACCGGTCGTGGCTGGCGACGATCATCGTGCCGGGCCAGGAGTCGAGCAGGTCCTCCAGCGAGGCCAGCGTGTCCGTGTCCAGGTCGTTGGTCGGCTCGTCAAGCAGCAGCACGTTCGGCTCGGTCGCGAGCAGCCGCAGCATCTGCAGCCGCCGCCGCTCGCCGCCCGACAGGTCAGACACGGGCGTCCACAGCCGCTTCTCGGTGAAGCCGAACACCTCGGCGAGCTGCGACGGGCTCAGCTCCTTGTCGCCCAGCCTGACCCGCGTCGCAACTTCTTCAACCGCCTGGAGTACGCGCAGGTGCCCCGGCAGTTCGCGCAACTCCTGCGACAGGAAGGCGGGCCGCACCGTCGAGCCGCGCCGTACCTCGCCCGAGTCGGGCTCGCGGGTGCCCGCGAGCAGCGTCAGCAGCGTGGACTTGCCGGCACCGTTGGCGCCCACGAGCCCGATCCGGTCGCCCGGCCCCACGATCCAGTCGACCTTGTCGAGCAGTGCCCGGGAGCCGATCGAGACGGACACGTCGCGCAGCTCGTACACGTCGCGGCCCAGCCGGGCCGTGGCGAGGCGGCGCAGCGACACGGCATCGCGCGGCTCGGGTACGTCATCGATGAGCGCGTTCGCGGCCTCGATGCGGAAGCGCGGCTTCGAGGTGCGCGCGGGCGGGCCCCGGCGCAGCCAGGCGATCTCCTTGCGGAGCAGGTTCTGCCGGCGCGCCTCGGCGGCCGCCTCCAGCCGTACCCGTTCGGCGCGCGCCAGCGTCCAGGCGGCGAACCCGCCCTCGAACGCGCGGACCGTACCGTCGGCGACCTCCCACATGCGCTCGCACACCGCGTCGAGGAACCACCGGTCGTGGGTGACCACGATCAGGGCGCCGCGCCGGGTCCGCAGGTGGTCGGCGAGCCAGTCGATGCCGGCCACGTCGAGGTGGTTGGTGGGCTCGTCGAGTACGAGCAGGTCGGCCGCGCGCACCAGCAGCGCGGCGAGCCCGATGCGGCGCCGCTCGCCGCCGGACATCGGGCCGACCGGCGCGTCCAGGCCGATGTGCGCCATGCCGAGCCCCGACAGGACGGTACGCACGCCCGCGTCGCCGGCCCATTCGTGCTCGGCGGCGAACCCGGACGGCAGCCAGGCGGTACCCAGCACCACGTCCCGCACGGTCGCGGTCGGCGTCAGGTCCAGCGACTGCGGCAGGGCCGCGACCCGCAGATCCCGCCGGTGGGTGACCCGACCCTCGTCCGGGTCCTCCGCCTTGGTGAGCAGCCGCAGGAGCGTGGACTTGCCGGCGCCGTTGAGGCCCACGACGCCGATCCGGTCGGCCTCGTCGAGGCCCAGGGAGACGTCGGTGAGCAGCGGCAGGGCCGCGTACCCCTTGGACACGCGGTCGAAGCTGACGATGTTGGCCATGGGTCGGACGCCTCAGACCAGCCGAGCGCCGGCGACGGGCCCATGGGCCACCCGGGCGTCGCGGCAGGTGCCGCTGGCGTTCAGCCCAGCGGCCACCGTGCCGGCGTGGGACGCGTCGCGGGTCAGGAACACGCACGTGGGGCCGGAACCGGAGACGAGGCCCGCCAGTGCCCCCGCCGCGTCCCCGGCCGCGAGCACCTCGCGCAGCGCGGGACGCAGCGACAGGGCGGCCGGCGCCATGTCGTTCTGCAGAGCTTTGGCGAGTACGGCCGGGTCGCGCTGGCGCAGCGCCACCAGGATCTCGTCGGGCGCCCCGATCGGCGCGGGGGCCTCGCCCGCGGCGCGCATCTCGTCGAGGCGCCGGTAGACCGCCGGGGTCGACAGGCCCCCGTCGGCGACGGCGACCACCCAGTGCCACTGGTGTCCGGACGCGAGCACGGGTGTGACGGTCTCGCCCCGGCCGCTGCCCAGCGCGGTGCCGCCGAGCACGAGAAACGGTACGTCCGAGCCCAGGCTCGCCGCGATGTGCGCGAGTTCCTCGCGGCCCAGGCCGGTGCCCCACAGCGCGTCGCAGGCCACGAGCGCGGCGGCCGCGTCGGCGGAGCCGCCCGCCAGGCCGCCGGCGAGCGGGATCTGCTTGCGCAGGTGC
>JAEZGP010000500.1 GCA_023437285.1 Actinomycetes bacterium
CATGACGCGGGCGACCGGCAGGGCGAGCAGCGCGGCGCCGACGACGAGGGCGCTCTGCGCGAACCCGGACACGGCGACGCCACCGAGGTCGGCGGCGAGCAGGGCGCCGACGGCGATGCCCGTCGCCATGCCCACTCCGCCCACGACCTGGGTGGCCGACAGCAGCCAGAGCGTACGGCGTTGCACGCGCGCGACCCGCACGGGATCGGGCACAGTGGACAAAACGGGCGCCTTTGTGATCAGCACACCGCCGAGACTACGACGTGGCTATGACGTCACGGTGATGGCGAGCACGCCCAGTAGCCCCACGACCGCGAAGAAGGTGAGCGCCCAGCGGGCGACGGGGTGCCGGTGGCGCACCCAGGCGGCCACGGTGAACACCCAGAGTGTGATGAGCCCGAGCGGCGCGTGGTAGAGCGCGAGCAGCGCGCTCGCCACGAGCGCGAAGACCAGGAAGATGAGGTCATCCCGGTCGATGGACCCGTCGTCGACGAACTCCTCGTCGGCGTACTCGTCGAACCCGGGATCGTCCGGGTGGCCATTGACGCGCGTCGCCATGTCCGGCTCGCCGCGTTCATCCATGCCGCGCAGTCTGTCGCACTCGTCGCGGCTTGCCAAGCGCTACTGAAAGTCACAGTCGCCGGCTCGTCGCCACCGTCCGGTACCACTCGGCGCTCGCCTTCGGGGTGCGCTTCTGGGTCGCGAAATCCACATAGGTGATGCCCCAGCGCTGGGCGTATCCCTCGGCCCACTCGAAGTTGTCCAGCAACGACCACACGTGGTAGCTCTCCAGGCGTACGCCTGATTGAAGAGCGCGGTGCGCGGCGGCGAGGTGATCGCGCAGGAAGGCCACGCGCGGCGCGTCGTTGACGTGACCGTCCGCGTCGGGGACGTCGTCAACGGGCGTGCCGTTCTCGGTGATGGTGAGCGGGATGTCGCCGTAGTCGCGCTTGACGCGGGTGAGCACGTCGAACAGCCCGTCGGGATAGATCTGCTGCCAGTCCGCCACCGAGGTCGGCCGCAGGCGCGCCTGGCTGCCGCTGGCGGTGAGGAACAGCGGGTTGTAGTACTGCACCGCGAGCAGGTCGACGGGCGAGGCGATCACCGTGAGGTCGTCGGGCCGGATGGCGGCGCGCACCGGCTCGTCGGCCGCCCACGTCGCCACCACGTCGGCCGGGTAGGCGCCCTTGAGGATCGGGTCGAGGTACAGGCGGTTCTCCACGCCGTCCGCGAGCAGCGCGGCCCGGCGCGCGGCGTCGCTGTCGTCGGCCGGGTACGTGGGGGCGAGGTTGAGCGCGGGCCCGATGCGACCCGTGCCGCCCGCGGCCCGGTAGGCCTGCACGGCCAGCCCGTGCGCGAGCAGCAGATGGTGCGCCACCACCAGCGACGCCCGGGGGTCCTGCCTGCCCGGGGCGTGCACGCCGTACTGGTAGCCGACCTGCACCACCGTCTTGGGCTCGTTGAGCGTGAGCCACGTCGGCACCACGTCGCCGAGCGCGCGGTAGAGGACCTGTGCGTAGTCGGCGAACCAGTGTGCGCAGTCGCGGTTCTCCCAGCCGCCCCGGTCCTGCAGCGCCTGCGGCAGGTCCCAGTGGAACAGGGTGGCCATCGGGGCGATGCCGCGCTCGTGCAGGCCCTCGATGAGCCGCTTGTAGAAGTCGAGACCCTTCTGGTTCACCGTGCCCGTACCAGTCGGCAGGATGCGCGACCACGAAAGAGAAAACCGGTATGAACCGAGACCGAGGGACTTGACCAGATCGAGGTCGGCTGCCCACCGGTGGTAGTGGTCCGCCGCGACGTCACCTGTGTCGCCGTTGCGGACCTTGCCGGGTGTGTGGCTGAAGGTGTCCCAGATTGACGGACCACGCCCGTCGGCCGAGGCAGCGCCCTCGATCTGGTACGCCGAGGTGGCGGCGCCGAACACGAACGTCTCGGGGAACGTCAGTCCCAGCGCGCCGGTGGGTGCCGGCGCGGTGGGCGGGGCGGTCGGACCGCACGCGACCAGCGACGGGACACCGGTCGCGGCCGCCACTGCGACACCCGCGCCGCGCAGAAGCGTACGCCGCGACAAGGGGGCGAATGCCGGTGATGCCATGGTTTCTCCTTGTCTGGGGCGCATGCGCACGGCTGAACACCTTGCGAGGTCACGAAGAGGCCGTCAGGTTCCCGTCCGGCTACGATCGGGTTCGGCGGGCGGTTCGGCTGTCTGCTGCCGTCGGCGATGTGGTAGACCTTCGCCAGCTATAGACAATTCTCTCGGAAGGGAGCATGAGCGCAGATGGCCACGCAGACGAACAGGCACGCCCCTGTGCCGGTTCCCGCGCGGCCTCCCGTCACCGCCGACCGCGAAGCCGCGCTATCCACGCAACGGCTGCGCGTCCTGCTCGTGGAGGACGACGAGCAGGACGCGATGATCGTGCTGGACGAACTGGCCATCGCCAACGCGCCCATCGACGTCGTGCAGGCGTTCACCATCGCCGAGGCGCGCGGCATGCTCGGCGGCGTCGACTGCGTGCTGCTCGACCTGGGCCTACCCGACGCGCAGGGCCTCGGCGCGCTGGAGCAACTGCTGTCGGTCGCCGACCGTACGGCGGTGTGCGTGCTCACCGGCCTCGGCGACGAGGCCCTCGGCATGGAGGCGGTCGCCCGCGGCGCCGAGGACTATCTGATCAAAGGCCAGGTGGACGGGGCGGGGCTGTCCCGGGCGCTGCACTACGCCGTGTCCCGCAAGCGCCTCGACGAGAACGCCATGCGCCTGCGCGAGATCGAGATGCGCCAGCAGGAGTCTGCTCGCCTCGAACGCGGCCTGCTGCCCCAACCGGTCACCAAGACCGACGCTATCGGCGTGCACATGTTCTACCGTCCCGGCCGGCACAGCGCGACCCTCGGCGGCGACTTCTACGACGTCGTGCAGACCGGACCCGACCGCATCGACCTGCTCGTCGGCGACGTGGCGGGCCACGACATCGACGAGGCGGCGCTCGGGGTGATGCTGCGGGTGGCCTGGCGCGCGCTCACCCTCGCCAACGTCGCCGAGGAGGATGTCCTCTCCGCTGTCGAGCAGGTGCTGGTCACCGAGCGGGCCGAGGAGGAAATCTTCGCCACCGTGGCCACCGTGACGGTCGACCTGAGCCAGCCCCGGGTCGCGGTACGGTTGGCCGGCCATCCGCCACCCCTGCTTCTCTCGCACGGGCGCTGCGCCCCGCTGCCGGCGGCGTTCGGCACCGTGCTGGGCGTCATGCCCGGCGCCATCCGCCCCACCGCCCATGTTGACCTCGACTCGGAGGACTGGTCCTTGCTGATGTACACCGACGGGCTCATCGAGGGCCGGTACGGCGACGGCATGGAACGCCTCGGCGTCGGGCGGCTGTGCACGCTGCTGTCGACGCCCGAGGCCCGCGAGGTGCCCCTTGCCGACCTGCCGGGCTGGCTCGTGGGCCGTGCCGAGGAGTTCAACGGCGGCCCGCTCGTCGACGATGTGGCCATGCTCCTCGTCACCAGCCGCGACGGTGGCCGGTGACCGGCATCACGACCAGCCTGACCCGGCGGCTGCGGGGCAGCGACTGGTCGCTGCGCACCCGCGTGGCGGCGCTGCTCGGGCTGCTGGTCGCGATCATCCTGCTGCTCGCGACCGGCGCCGCGACCGCCGCCCTGACGACCCGCAACGCGTTGGACGCCCTGCTCGACCACGTCGGCCCCATGCGTACCGGCGCCAACGACCTCACCCAGGCCCTGCTCGACCAGGAGACCGGCATGCGCGGGTACGCGCTGCGCGGCAGCGCGGCCGACCTCGAGCCGTACACCAAGGGCATGGCCAACCAGGAGGCCCTGACGGCGGCGATCGCCGCGAACCCGGCCGCGACCGCAGCCGTCAAGAGCCAGCTCGCCGTCGTGACCGAGCGGGCCGACGAGTGGCGGCGCGCCATCGCCGAGCCGGCCATCGCGCTGGTCCGCAGCCAGGGGCCCAGTGCCGCGCAGGACTTCCTCACCCAGCAGACCATCAAGCCCTTCGACGACGTCCGCGTCGCCCTGGCCGATCTGCAGGCCAGCATCCTGGTGATCCGCGACGACAGCGCCGACACGGTGAAGAACTCCAACACCCGGGTGGTGTGGGTCCTGTTCGCCGCCGCGGCCGTCGTGCTGCTCGGCGGCATCGGCATGGTCCTGCTGCTGCAACGCCTGGTGATCCGGCCCGTCAGTGACCTCGCCGCGCAGGTGCGCGCCGTCGCCACCGGTGACTACGAGCGCCGCATCTCCAGTCCCGGCCCGCCCGAACTGGCCATCCTGGCCCGCGACGTGGACCGCATGCGGGGGCGCATCGCCGCCGACCTCAGCGAGGTGCAGGCCGCGCGGGCCACCATCGAGGCGAGCAACCGCCGGCTGGAGGCGCAGGCCACCGAGCTGGAGCGGTCGAACCGCGACCTCGAGCAGTTCGCCTACGTCGCCTCACACGACCTGCAGGAGCCGCTGCGCAAGGTGGCGAGCTTCTGCCAGCTGCTGCAGCGCCGCTACGCCGGGCAGCTCGACGAGCGCGCCGACCAGTACATCGCGTTCGCGGTCAACGGCGCGCAGCGCATGCAGCGCCTCATCAACGACCTGCTCGCCTTCTCCCGCATCGGACGCAACACCTCCGGCTTCAGCGACGTACCCCTCGACCAGGTGATGGCCGAGGTCACCGCGCAGAGCGAGGCCAACCTCACCGCCGCGAACGCCACCCTCACCTGGGACGACGAACTGCCGGTCGTACGGGGCGAGGAGCGGCTGCTGGTCAACCTGCTGGCCAACCTCGTCAGCAACTCGCTGAAGTTCCGCCGCCCCGACGTGCCCGCGACGGTGCACGTCAGCGTGGCCCGGGTGGGCGACGACTGGGAGGTCAGCTGCGCCGACAACGGCATCGGCATCGAGGAGGAGTTCGCCGAGAAGGTGTTCGTCATCTTCCAGCGACTGCACGCCCGCGAGACGTACCCCGGCACGGGCATCGGCCTGGCCATCGCCAAGAAGATCGTCGAATACCATGGGGGGCGCATCTGGGTGGAGCCCACCGATGGCCCCGGCACGACCATCCGCTTCACGCTGCCGGCTGTGGACCCGGCGGATCCATCAGCCAGCCCAGAAACACCGGCCAGCAGCGAACCATTGGCCAGCACAGAACCAGTGGCCAGCGCCGATTCGCAGATCAACGCGGACGCGGGCGACAGCATAGATTCACCGACACCGTCTCCGCACCACGAGGAGGCGTCCGGCGACATCGCCGAACCTGACCTTGAGGAGACCAAAGCATGACCGCAACCGAACGGTTGAGCCCCATTGAGGTGCTCCTCGTCGAGGACGACCCGGGTGACGTGCTGATGACCCGCGAGGCGTTCGAGGAGCACAAGGTCAACAACCGGCTCACGGTCGTCTCCGACGGCGCCGAGGCGCTGGCCTACCTGCGCAGGGAGGGCGACTACACCGAGTCGGTCCGCCCCGACCTCATCCTCCTCGACCTCAACCTGCCCCGCCGCGACGGCCGCGAGGTGCTCGCCGAGATCAAGGCGGACGAGGAGCTGCGCCGCATCCCCGTCGTCGTGCTCACCACCTCGGCCGCCGACGAGGACATCCTGCGCAGCTACTCCCTGCACGCGAACGCCTACGTGACCAAGCCGGTCGACTTCGAGCAGTTCATCGCGGTGGTACGCCAGATCGACGACTTCTTCGTCAGCGTCGTGCGCCTGCCCCCGCGCCTCGCCAAGTAACCGCGCGAGGCCACGTAACCGCGCGGCGCCACGTATCCGGCGGCCTCAGCGGGCCAGCCGCGCGGGCACCGCGGGGGCGACGACGTCCGCCACGGCCGCCGCCAGCTCCGGGGACTCCCCGGGCGCCAGGGCCCCCGCGCTGATCCGGATCCCTGGCGGGCTGGCCAGGCGGAACCGGGAGCCCGGGGCCACCGCCCAGCCCGCGTCACGCAGGGCGGTCACGGCCGCCGCTTCGTCGGCGACGGGTACCCACACGTTGAACCCCGACCGGGAAGCCACCGTGACGCCGCGCGCCGCGAGGGCGGCGACGAGCGCGTCGCGGCGGCGGGCGTAGCGGGGGCCGGCGTCGGCGACCAGCGCGCGCACGTCCTCGTCGCGCCACAGGTCCACCACCACGCGCTGAAGCAGCGTGGAAACCCAGCCGGCACCCAACCGCAGCCGGCCCTCGACGCGCGCGATCGTCGTCTCGTCGCCGGCGACCACGGCCAGCCGCAGGTCCGGACCGTACGCCTTGGAGACGGACTCGACGAACGCCCAGTGCGCTCCCGCGCCGGCCAGCGGCGCGAGCGGCAGGTCGTCCAGTTCGCCGGAGTGGTCGTCCTCGATCAGGAGCACGTCCGGGCGGGCCGCGAGCACCGGCCGCAGCGCCGCCGCGCGGTCGGGCGACACCGCGCCGCCGGTGGGGTTCTGGGCGCGCGCGGTCACGATCAGGGCGGACACGCCGGCGTCGAGGGCCCGGGTGACGCCGTCGACGGTGGGGCCCTCGGCGTCGACCGGTACGGGTACCGCGACGAGGCCGAGCGCCGCCACGAGGTCGATCAGGTTGGCCCAGCCGGGGTCCTCGACCCCGACCCGGTCGCCGTGGCGCAGGTGCGCGCCGAGGACGCGCTCGATGGCGTCCAGCGCGCCGGACACGACCGTCAACGCGGGGACGGGTACGCCCTGGGCGGCCAGCCGGTCGGCGGCCAGGTCGAGCAGTTCGGGCAGCGGCCCGGCGTCGGCATAGGTGGCCGGCGTCGCGTCCCGGGCGATCCGCGACAGGGCGGCGTCGAGCGCGGGCAGCAGCGCCGGGT
>JAEZGP010000591.1 GCA_023437285.1 Actinomycetes bacterium
ACAGGGCGCCGACGGTCCGGTCGCGGTCGTCGCGCTGGCCCACCAGGTGCGGGGCGCGGGTCATGGCGAGCCAGGTGCGGCCCAGGACCGCCCAGCGTTGCGGCAGCGGGCTGGCCCGCCACAGGTCGTACGCCGGGGTCGGCAGCCAGCGCTGCTCGTCCGTACGGGTCGGTTCGGTGGCCGCGACCAGCCCGGCCGCGTAGGCGACCTCCAGCAGGGTGGCCGTGTCGGCCTCGTTCGTGCCCGCCTGCTTGGCCAGCCGGCGCAGGTCGCGCACGCCCAGCCCGCCGGCCTTGAGGACGGGTGCGGGCGACTCGGCCAGTTCGGCGAGCAGCGTGTCAAGGTGCCGGACAGCCTCCAGGGCCTGCCCGGCGCCGGCGTTGTCGACCGTACGGACGGTGCGCGGCTTCGCGTCGATCGCCGGGGGCCGGGGGTGCAGCACGCCCAGCGGGCCGGCCTCGCGGCGCAACAGCAGGCCGATCTCGCGGGGCAGCTCCACCGTGTCGTCGGCGACCGCCACGAGCAGCCGGTTGCTGACCAGCCAGCGCACCGGGCCGTCCCCGTCGCCGTCCTTGAGCAGCTTGCCGCGCACGGTGCCGATGGGCGGGCCGGCCGCGAGCCGGTCCAGCACCGCCCGCGCCTCCGGGGAGGCCGACAGCAGGGTGCGGCGCAGCTTCGCCGCGTCGGCCACCAGCGCGGCGACGGCCTCGTCGAGTTCGGCGGCGGGCCGGCCCAGCCCGGCCGGGTACGCGGAGGTGACCTCGTCGATCGCGGCCACCAGGTGCAGCTGCGTCTCGTCGCCGTACACGAGGAAACGCTCGCGCAGTGCGCGGACCGCGCGCAGCACGTCGGCGGGCTCCACGTCCGGGCCGACGGCCAGGGCGAGCAGCGCCTCCACCGGCGCGGTGTCGGCGTCGGCGCGCACCAGGCGCAGCCCGTCGAGGATCTCCAGGGTGAACTGGTCGAGCCCGTCGAGGGCGCGGGCCACCGACACCCGGCTCTGCGACCGGGCGGCGAGCGCGGACAGGTCGCCCGGCATCGGCACCACGAGGTCGGGCCGCAGGTTCAGCAGGGTGGCCAACGCCGCGTCGGGGGACGCGCGAAGTTGATCGGCGAGCTTGCTGGTCATCGTCTATCCACGCTAGCGGCATCGGGGCTCACCTTGGGGTCGGGTGGCCGGCCGGCGATACTGACCACCCGCACGATGCTGTGGAACACTGTGCCCAACATCACTTCGGGTCACTGAGGAGAATGCGCATGGCCGAGCGTCGATCTGGCGGGGAGCAGCGGGGCCGGCGGCACAGCCGCGCCAAGGTCGTCAAGCCGGGTCGCCTGCCGGTCAGCGAGTTCGCGTTCGACCGCGCGGGGGCGGCGTCACCGTTCGGCGACGACCTCACGTTCCCGCTCGCCCCGGCGCGGCTGACCTACCGGCACCCGACGGCGGACTGACCGCCGGCGGGCGCCCGTACGCTCGGGTCATGCCCCTCGTCGTTGGTTTTGATCTTGATCTCACGCTGGTGGACAGCCGGCCGGGGATCGCCGCCACCTACCGGGCCCTGAGCGCGGAGACCGGCGTCCACATCGACGCCGACGCCGCCGTGAGCAGGCTCGGGCCGCCGCTGGAGCAGGAACTCGCCCGCTGGTTCCCCGAGGCGAGCGTGCCGCCGATGGCCGACCGCTTCCGGGCCCTCTACCCCGAGCACGCGGTGGCCGCCTCGGCGGTCCTGCCCGGCGTGCGCGAGTCGCTCAGCGCGGTACGGGCCAGGTCCGGGCGGGTCATCGTGATCACCGGCAAGTACGCGCCGAACGCGCGCCTGCACCTCAACCACTTCGGCCTGGTCGTCGACGAGGTGGTCGGCTCGGCGTGGGCCGAGGCCAAGACCGTCGCGCTGCTCGACCACGCGGTGGACGTCTATGTCGGCGACCATCCCGCCGACATGCGGGCGGCCGTGGCCGGCGGGGCGCTGGCCGTGGGGGTCGTCACCGGCAACTCGGCCGCCGACGAGCTCGCCGAGGCCGGCGCCGACGTCGTCATGGCCGACCTGCGCGAGTTCCCCGACTGGCTGCGGTCCCTTCCGGGGCGACATGCCGGATCTCGGTTGGGCACGTCAGCCGACGGTCGTTAGCCTTGATTCGTTCACTATCCGCTGGGTGAGGTTGGGGTCTACGGTGCCGACTGGTCGAGTCAAGTGGTACGACACGGACAAAGGATTCGGTTTCCTCACTAGCGACGACGGCGGCGACGTCTTCGTCCACAAGGCCGCCCTGCCGGCCGGGATCGACACGCTCAGCAGCGGCCAGCGCGTCGAGTTCGGTGTGGTCGAAAGCCGCAAGGGCAACCAGGCGCTGCAGGTCAAGCTGCTCGACGCGCCGCCCTCCGTCGCCGAACTGCGCCGCCGCCCGGCCGAGGAACTGCACGGCCTGATCGAAGACATGATCAAGGTTCTGGAGGCGAAGGTCATGCCCGACCTGCGCCGGGGCCGCTTCCCGGACAAGAAGACGTCCCAGATGGTCGCCCAGGTCGTCCACGCGGTCGCCCGCGAGCTGGAGATCTGACCTCGCTGATCAGGGCAGGCGGGTCAGGGGCGGGCTGGCCGGGGTCAGGCCCTCGGCGGCCGCCCGGGTGAGCAGCGCGTCGACGGCCGCGTAGCCCTCATCGCCCAGGTTCGTGGTGAAGTCGTTGACGTACAGCTTGATGTGGGCGGCCGCCACGTCGGGTTCCATCTCCTGGGCGTGCGCCATGACGTACTCCCTGGTGGCGCTCGGGTCGTCCCAGGCGCGGCGCACCGACTCGCGAATCCAGCCCGAGGCGGCCGCCGGGTCGACAACGCCGCGCCGGGCGAGGATGGCGCCGAGGGGGATAGGCAGGCCGGTGTCGGCCTCCCACCACTCGCCCAGGTCGGCCATGGCGGTCAGGCCGTACGTCGGGTACGTGAAGCGGGCCTCGTGGATGACCAGGCCGGCGTCCCAGGTCCCCTCGGCGACGCCCGGCATGATCTTGTCGAACGGGACGACCGTGATGGCCGCCGGCGGCCTGGCGGCGGACCAGAGGCGCATGAGCAGGTACGCGGTCGTCCGCTCGCCGGGCACCGCCACCGTCATGCCCGACAGGTCGGCGGCGTCCGAGCGGGCGGTCACCACCAGCGGCCCGCAGCCGCGGCCGAGCGCGCCGCCGCAGGGCAGCAGCTCGTACTGGTCGAGCAGCCACGGCAGCGCCGCGTAGCTGACCTTGACCAGGTCGAAGCGGCCGTCCAGCGCGGCGGTGTTGGTGACGTCCACGTCGGCGTACGTCACGTCGAACGGCGGGGCCCCCGGCACCTGGCCGTGCACGAGCGCGTGGAAGACGAACGTGTCGTTCGGGCAGGGCGAGAAGGCGATTTGCAGCGTCGTCACCCTGTCACGGTAGCCAGTTCCTCGGCGGCGGTCGTCAAGGCGGCCAGCGCGGCGGGGATCCGCCACGCGGCGCGGTCGCGCGGGCCGACCGGGTTGGAGATCGTACGCAGCTCGACGAAGGCCGCTGCGGCCTGCTCGGCGGCCGTGGCCACGCCGTAACCCTCCATGGCCTCGGCGAGGGCGTCCGGGTGGCGGCGGTTGATCGCCTCCATCGCCGCGGTGGTGCCGGTGACGGTGGACAGGGTGAGCACCTCGCCGGTGCGGGCCGCGGGCAGCGCCGCGCGCAGCGCGTTGACCAGATCCGCGTCGGCGGCCATCGTGGCCGAGCCGAAGCCCAGCTCGTCGAGCGTGAGGAAACCGTCGGGGGAGTCGGCACCGAGGTCGGCGGCGATGCTGCGGGTACCGATGACGAGCCCACCCACGTCGACCCGGTCGGCGAAGCCGCCCGCGATCCCCGCGTTGATCACCGCGTCGAACGGCTCACCGGCCATCTGGGCGATCGTCAGGTACCGGGCGGTGGCCGCGGCGGCCGCCGCGACGCCGACCCCGGCGGCCGCGACGACGACCCGGTCGCCGGCCGTGAGCGCGTCCTCGGCCGTGACGTTCTCGGGCTGGGCGAGGCCGCGCAGGATCGCCTGCCGCTCGACCTCCACCGCTGTGACGATGAGGACCCGGTCCCGGCCGAGCAGCCGTCCGAGTTTCTTCACGTGCCGCTCCGCGGGTCGGTGACGCCGCTGTCCCGCGACGACGGTCGATAGATGGTAAATACTGGCGGCGCCTCGTCCTCGTCGGTTCCGGTCTTCGGGACGGGAACCGCCGTGGCCGGCCGCGGTATCGTCCGCGCCGGGGGCACGTCGGAGGCCGTCGGCGCGTCCGGCGCCCGAGGGGCGTCGCGTGGTCGGGCCGCGCCGGGCGGGTGGGACCCATCC
>JAEZGP010000621.1 GCA_023437285.1 Actinomycetes bacterium
GCCGGACGGTGCCCACCGCCACGAGGGCAGCCACCGCCCCGAGTCCGGACCCCGGCACGACGCCGGGCACCGGCACGACTCCGGGCACCGCCACGACGGCGACCGCCGCCCGGAGGCGGACCGTGCGGGCCGGGGCCACCGGGCGGGCGGACGCCGTTTCCGCTGACCACTAAGCACCCGGCTCATCACTCAGCGTGATTGATGTCGTGAATGTTTCAAGCGGCTGACCTCCCATTTCGGCAGGTCAGCCGCTTGCTGTCGGGGACGCTATTGACATCACCCGTCACAGATGTAACCGTGGAAGCGCTCCCATGAAGTACCGGGGGCTCTGGCCGAAAGTGCTGCACCACGGATAAGACGCGTAGAGGGAGAGGCGGCTCAACAGGAGCCGTCTCTTTCGTTTTGTCCGTCCCCTCACCGGCCGAGGGCCGGTTTGCCCGCCACCTCTCCCGGGCATCAAAGGGTAGCGAAATTTACGGTCCGTAATCACCGGGCTGAAGTGCACAGACGCGGCGGGCGTCACGGTCCGGCCGCAACCCATTGACATAGCCGAAACACGATGCAATATTGGGAGCGCTCCCAAAACAATCGGCTTGATCGATGGACACGGGGGATACAGCAAGCTCAGAGGGGGAGGCGGCTCGACAGGAGCCGCCTCTTTCGTGTTCCTGGCGATTACTTTAAGCCACTGACCGGCCACGATCCGGTGGTCAGGAATGTGTCGATCGCCGCCAGGTGGGGCACCAGGTCCAGGCCCTGGGCCCGTACCCACTCATCATTGAAGTACGTGTTCGCGTAGCGTTCGCCGCCGTCGCAGAGCAACGTGACCACCGAGCCGCGCACCCCCTGGGCCAGCATCTCGGCGATCAGGCCGAAGGCCCCCCACAGGTTCGTCCCGGTGGAGCCGCCCACGTGGCGACCGAGCACGGCGGACCCGGCGCGCATCGCGGCCAGGGAGCCGGCGTCCGGCACCCGGATCATGCGGTCGACGACCGACGGCTGGAACGAGGGCTCGACCCGCGGACGGCCGATGCCCTCGATCCGCGACGTCAGTCCGGTCTCGACCGAATAGTCCCCGGCCACCCACCCGGCGTAGAACGCCGAACCCTCCGGGTCCACCACGCACACCTTCGTGCAGTGCCGCTGATAGCGGACATAGCGCCCGATCGTCGCGGACGTGCCGCCCGTACCGGCGCCGACCACCACCCAGGCCGGGATCGGATGCCGTTCCAGGGCGAGCTGACCGAAGATCGATTCGGCGATGTTGTTGTTGCCCCGCCAGTCGGTGGCCCGTTCGGCGTAGGTGAACTGGTCCATGAAGTGCCCGCCCCGCTCGGCGGCGAGCGCGCGGGCCGCGGTCACCACCGTCGCGCCGTCCTCGACGAGGTGGCACGTGCCGCCCTGGAACTCGATGAGCGCGATCTTCTCCGGCGACGTGGACGCCGGCATGACCGCCACGAAGGGCAGGCCGAGCAGCCGGGCGAAGTACGCCTCGGAGACGGCGGTCGAGCCCGAGGAGGCCTCCACAATGGTGGTTCCGGGCCGGATCCAGCCGCTACACAAGCCGTACAGGAACAAGGACCGGGCCAGCCGGTGCTTGAGCGAGCCCGTCGGATGCACCGACTCGTCCTTGAGGTACAGGTCGATGCCCCACGAGCGGGGCAGCGGGAACGGCAGCAGATGCGTATCGGCCGAGCGGTTCGCGTCCGCTTCGACGACGGCGACCGCCTCTGTCACCCACTCACGGTCCGAGTCCGAACAACGCTCCAACTGTTCCACCGGCAGACCCTAACCTGATGATCGCGAACGGAGTCGCACGCGTGTCCGGCTCGCCTATTCTCCCCGCGGAACACCCCTACACAACGCGAATTACGGTTTGTCGGACATGGGGTTTTGGCGGTGTTGTAATGGTCGTACGTCCCATCGAAGACTCTGGCTCGGGCTGGCCGTCACCCCTGTGTCGATCACGGTCGAGCCGCAGAGAGCTTCGGCGACGCAAGGAGGGGGTCGTGGACACTGGAGATCGTCTGCTCACACCGGGCGAGGTGGCCGCGCTGTTCCGTGTCGACCCGAAGACTGTCACACGATGGGCGGCGGCCGGCCGGATCAGTAGCATCCGTACGCCCGGCGGTCACCGCCGCTTCCGTGAGTCAGAGGTACGCGCCCTGCTGGAAGGCGAGGCCGAGGAGAACGCAGCCACCCCACCCATGCACTGAACCGACACCTACTCAGAAAGGCGGCCCGCGCCCAGCTCACCCGACCACCGCGTGAGCAGGGTCTGCTCGACGCCGATCGCGTCGAGGACCTTCGCCGCCACGAAATCGACCAACTGTTGACCGCTGGCCCGTGCCCCGGCGCCGTAGAAGCCGGGGCTCGCCGGCAGCACGACCGCGCCAGCGTCGTGCAGGGTTATCAGGTGCTCGAGGTGGCTGCGGGTCACCGGGGTCTCGCGGGGCACCACCACCACCGGCCGGCGCTCCTTGAGGTTGACCTCGGCGGCCCGCTGCAACAGGTCCTTGCTCAGGCCGATCGCGATGCCGGCGCACGCCGCGGTGCTGGCGGGGACCACCAGCATGCCGCGGGCCGGGTACGAGCCGGACGCCGGGCCGCCACCCAGGTCGCCCGGCGGCCAGTACTCGACGTCGCCCGGCTCGGTGCCGAGCCAGGCCGCGAGGTCGTCCTTCCAGTGCGCGTCGCGGAACCGCACGCCCGTCTCGTCCAGCAGGGTGAGCCGGGCGGCCCGGGAGACCACCAGGTCGACGGCCTCGCCTGCCTCGAACAGGCCGCGCAGCACCGCCGCGGCGTACGGGGTTCCGGAGGCTCCCGAGACGCCGACGACCCAGGGCGCGCGCGACGCCGTCATGGCCGCAGCCCTCCGTTGACGACCAGGTCGGCCAGTCCGAAGGCGAACACCGCGATGCCGATGACCCCGTTGGCGGTGAAGAACGCCCGGTTGACCCGCGACAGGTCGTCGGCGCGGACGATCGCGTGCTCGTAGGCGAGGACCACGCCGGTGAGGGCCAGGCCGACCCACCACAGCCAGCCGTAGCCGACCGCCAGTCCGTACCAGACGAAGAACGCCATCGTGACCACGTGGACGGCCCACGAGATGCGTAGCGCCCCGGCGATTCCCCAGCGCACCGGCACGGACCCGATCCCGATCCGCTTGTCGGCCTCGTAGTCCTGGCAGGCGTAGATGCAGTCGAACCCGCCGATCCAGGTGCCGACCGCGACGCCGAGCAGCGCCGCCGGCCACGACCACTCGCCGGTCACGCCGATCCACGCGCCCACCGGCGCCACGGCCTGGGCCAGCGCCAGGAACGCCTGCGGATAGTTGGTGAACCGCTTGGCGTACGAGTAGATGACGAGCGCGACGACCGCCAGCGGGGCCAGGGCCAGGCACAGCCAGTTCAGCGCCGCCGCCGAGCCCAGGAAGATCACCAGGCTGAGGAGGAGCCCGATCCAGGCGGTCCGCAGCGACACCGCGCCGGTGACCAGCTCCCGGCCGGCGGTGCGGGGGTTCTGGGCGTCGATGTGCCGGTCGATGATCCGGTTGGCGGCCATGGCGACCGTCCGGCCGGCGACCATGGCGACGGTGATCAGCCCGAGGGTGCCCCACTCGATGGTCGGGGCCATCGCGGTCAGCGCCGCGAGGTAGGCGAACGGCAACGCGAAGATCGAGTGTTCGATCATCACGAGCCGCAGGAACGCCCGTACCGGCGACGGGCGTTCGGCCACCGCTGTCACAGGCCGAATTCCTTCCACCGGCTGGTCACCCGGGCGACGATCTCGGGGGACATGACGGCGTCCTCGGGCCAGCCCCGCGTGTACCCCTCCGTGGGCAGCTTGCGGGTCGCGTCGATGCCGGCCTTGCCGCCCCAGAACTGCTGGTACGACGAGTGGTCCAGGTGGTCGACCGGCCCGGACGTGATCAGCAGGTCGTGGGCGTAGTCGACGTTGCCGAACGCCCGGAACGCCACCTCGTTGTAGTCGTGCGGGTCGCAGTCGTCGTCCACCACCACGATCAGCTTCGACAGCGACAGCAGGTGAGCGCCCCAGATCGACGACATGACCTTCTGCGCGTGCTTGGGGTAGCGCTTGTTGATGGAGACGATGCAGCAGTTGTGGAAGACCCCCGCCTCGGGCAGGTGATAGTCGACGATGTCCGGGATGAGCATCTTCAGCAGCGGCAGGAAGATGCGCTCGGTCGCGTGCCCGATGCCGCCGTCCTCCTGCGGCGGCTTGGACGTGACGATCGAGTGGTAGACCGGATCCCGCTGGGTCGTCATGCAGGTCACGTGCAGTACGGGGAACGGCTCGACCGGCGTGTAGAACCCGGTGTGGTCGCCGAACGGGCCCTCGGGTGCCCGCTCGCCCGGCTCCACGTAGCCCTCCAGCACGATCTGCGCCGTCGCCGGCACCTGCAACGGCACGGTGAGGCAGTCGACCATCTCGACCCGCTCGCCGCGCAGGAACCCGGCGAACAGGTATTCGTCGATGTCGCCGGGCAGCGGCGCCGACGCCGAATAGCTGATCACCGGGTCGCAGCCGATGGCGACCGCCACCGGCAACCGCTGGCCGAGCCGCTCGGCGACGGCGTGGTGGGCCGTGGAGTCCTTGTGGATCTGCCAGTGCATGCCCAGCGTGTTGTGGGAGTGCTGCTGCAGCCGGTAGAGGCCCAGGTTGCGTTTGCCGGTCTCGGGATGCTTGGTGTGGGTCAGCCCGAAGTTGTGGAAGACGCCGCCGTCGCCGGGCCAGCTCTGCAGCCCGGGCAGCCGGTTGAGGTCCACCTCGCCGTCGCGGTAGACCACCTCCTGGCACGGCGCGGACTTCACCTTCTTGGGCGGCACGCTCTTGAGCTGGAGCAGCTTGCCGAGGCCCTCGCGGATGCCGGAGAAGCCGACCGGCAGTTCGGGTCGCACGAGCGAGCCGATCCGGGCGCCGATCTCGTTCACGTCGCCGACGCCGAGCGCCATCGCGGCACGCTTGTGCGACCCGAACAGGTTGATCGCGACCGGCATGTCGCCCCGGGTGGGCCGCTCGAACAGCAGGGCGGGGCCGCCGGCGCGGACCGTCCGGGTGACGATCTCGCTCATCTCCAGGGTCGGGTCCACGGGGGCCGTGACGCGGCGCAACTCGCCGGCCTTCTCCAGCGTGCGGAGAAAGTCCTTGAGGTCGTTATAGGGGCCGTACTGTTCCGACTGCTCGCGTGCCATGCCTTGCAGTCTGCCCGGTCGGGTGACGTCACCCGCTGCCGGGCTGTCCCGTTGAGGTGTTCGTGGCGATTCGGCGGGCGGCAGTCGCGCTCTGCGGCGTACTCCTCAGTGTCTTTCTGGCGTCCGCGGCGTGGGCCGCACCGGCCGACGGACCGCCACCACCCACGCCGGCCCTGCCACCGCCCCGCGCCGGCTACCACCACCTCGGCGCGACGACCGTGAGCGCCTGGTCCGGCGTCTCGGGGCGCCTCACGGTCGCCAATCCGGGCGTACGGGCCGGATCGTACGACTTCGTGGCGGCCCGGTTCATGGCCCGCAGCGCGGACGGTACGGCCTGGTTGGAGGCCGGCTGGTCAGAGAACGGCTGGCTGCGCGACGGCCGCCAGCGCGTCTACACCTACGACACGGTGAGCCGGCGCTGGACGTTCTATAACGATTACCCGATAGCGCCGGGCGACAAGGTGTGGATCAACCTGGAGTCGGCCGGCGAGGGGCACTGGCGCGCCTGGCTGTGGTGGCGCGGCCAGTGGCGGCTGCTGACGGACCAGCGGTTGCCGGTCGGCCGGGCCGCGACGATCGAGCAGTACGTCGAGGTGTACGTGGACCCGGCCATGGGCGGCGACATCGCGCTGCCGCCGGCCGGCTTCGACAACGTGCGCCTGCGCGACGCGGGCGGCGCCACCCGCTTCTGGCGGGCGGACGCCGTACCCACCGGCGCGGGCAGCGGGTTCGCGAACTACTGCCTGACCTGGGTCAACCGGTTCGACACGTGGTCGGCCGCGACGTGCGCCGCGGCGCGGACCCGCTGAGCGACCGGAGTTACTCGACGCCCGCGTAGGAGTGCATGCCGACCGCCACGAAGTTGATCACGTAGAGGTTGATCACCATGGTGGCCCAGGCGACTACGCCGATCCAGGTGGCCGTGGTGCGGCGCACGCTCGGCGTCGCGCGGGCGTGCAGGTAACCGGCGTAGATCACCCAGGAGATGAACGACCAGGTCTCCTTCGGGTCCCAGCCCCAGTAGCGGCCCCACGCCGCCTCGGCCCAGATCGCGCCGCAGATGATGGCGAAGGTCCAGATCGGGAACCCGAAGACCGTCACCCGGAACGCGAGCCGCTCCAGCGAGTCGGCGGCCGGCAGCCGGCGACCCAGCGTGTACGGGAACGACCGCTTGCCCCGGTCCCAGCCGTCGCGCGCGAGGAACAGCATCGACGGGATGAACGCCATCAGCAGGATGCCCGACGACAAGGCCGCCGCCGAGACGTGGATCTTCAGCCAGTACGAGTTGAGGGCCGGCGCCAACGGCGCGACCTGCGTGTGCAGGACCACCAGCGCGAAACCGAGCAGCAGCACCTGAACCAGCGCGACGAACAGGCCCAGCAGCCGTACGGTCGGCCGCAATGCCAGCATGACCAGCCACGACACCACGCCCACGAAACACGCGGCGAGGACGAACTCGTACATGTTGCCCCACGGCACGCGCTCGGCCGCGAGGCCCCGGGTGACCAGCGCGCCGCCGTGCGCCATCGCCGCGATCCCCGTCAGGATCACGCCGATCTTGCCGAACAGCGCGGCGCGCCGGCCCTTGTCGCTCGCGGGCGGCGGCGCCGTTTCGACATCGGCCACCGAGGAAGCCACGCCGTCCGGGTCGTCCCACAGCGGGTCATGCACCCGCTCGGGACCGCCGCCGACCGAGGCGGTCACCAACTCCCGGCGCGGGGCCGCCGCGACCCGGGCCACGGCGCCGTTCGCGCTGAAGGCGTACTCAGCGGCGTACCCCAGCATTGCCAGGGCGTACCCCAGGATCGTCCACATCAGCAACTGGTCGGACAGCTCGGCCATGGTTCTCCTCGATCACACTCACAAGCTGACGGAACTCCACCGCGAAGGAAGGCTGTTCGGTTCGGGGCAAGCCACCCAGCGAGATGAGGCTACGCCCGTCCTCATCAGGCACAACGCGGGCCCACACCCGCCGGCGCCGGCCGGTCAGGGAAATGAGCAGCCCGGCCAGCATGACCACCGACCCGGCCAGCACCGTCAGCTGGCCCGGGTCGTACCGCACGGACAGGGCCGCCCACTTGCGGGTGCCCACGAACGTCATCGTCGAGCCGTCCGGCAGCGTCCACGACTGGCCCGGCGCCAGCTTCGTCTCCGGGCCGACCTGCGTGAGCTTCCCCGACTCGATCTGCCGGCGGTCCAGTTCGTACACGGACTGGGCCCGGCCGGTGTCCAGCCCGATGTCGCCCTGGTAGGCCGAGCACATCAGGGCGGGGTCCTTCTCGGCCGGGTGCGCCGAACGGGCCACGGTCACGTCGGCCGGCACCGTCGGCAGGTACACGCAGGAGAACGCCGTCTGAGCCCGGTCGGAGCGCGGCGACGCGCCGGTCGGGTCGACGTTCGCGTCCGGGAACGCCGCCAGCCCGTGCGAGGTCAGGAAGTCGTCGTCGACCAGGAACGGCGCGACCGTCGTCTGCGACACCCCGTACCGGTCGGTGTAGCGCACGATGACCGCGTACCCGTGGCCGAACAGGTAGACGTTGGCCCCGTCGAGGCGCAGCGGGTCGTTGACGCTGAAGGTGGCCTGGCGCGGTGACCCGGACACCCCCTGCGTGTAGGTCGCGTGGGCCGCGAACGACACCGGCTGGCCGTTGTCGAGATAGTCGACGTCGAAGCCGTCCAGTTGCAGGCAGAACGGCGGCAGGTCCTCGGGGGCGACGCGCGCGCCGAGCGCCGTCTCGTCGAACTGCGGCAGGCTGCTGCAGAACCCGTGGTCCGGCCCGGCCACCACGATCCGGTTGCCCTCCCAGCCGTACCACGATCCGGCGGCGACCCCGACGAGCAGGGCCAGCAGCGAGAAGTGGAACAGCAGGTTGCCGGTCTCCTTGAGGTAGCCCTTCTCGGCCGCGACCGTCGCGCCGCCGGCGTGCTCGCGCACGGCGACCCGCCACCGCCGCTTGCGCAGCGTCGCGGCGAGCGCCTCGGC
>JAEZGP010000372.1 GCA_023437285.1 Actinomycetes bacterium
TCCAACCAGAACCCGCTGCTGTTCGACGGCAACGGCAACAAGAAGGCCGCCTACACCTCGGTCCTCAACGCGCTCAACTCGGCCACGCCGGTCACCAGCGCGCCGCCGACCAGCCGCCCGCCGACCAGCGCGGCGCCGACGAGTGCCGGACCGACCAGCCCCGGCGGGGGCGGGACCGCAGGCTGCGGCAGGACGCCGTCGCTGAGCAGCGGTACCCGCAACATCACCAGTGGCGGGCAGAACCGCCAGTACATCCTGCGGATCCCCGACGGGTACGACCGCAACCGCCCGTACCGCCTCGTGGTCGCCAACCACTGGCTCAACGGCACCGCGGCCATCGTCGCCTCCGGCGGAAACGACGGATCGGCGTGGGCGTACTACGGCCTGCAGCGACTGGCGAACAACAGCACGATCTTCATCGCGCCGCAGGGCATCGACAACGGTTGGGCCAACACGAACAACCGGGACCTGACCCTGATCGACAACATCCTGCAGCAGGTCGAGAACGACCTCTGCGTGGACCCGACGCAGCGCTTCGCCCTGGGCTGGAGCTACGGCGGCGCCATGAGCTACGCGCTGGCCTGCGCGCGGCCCAACGTGTTCCGGGCGGTGGCCGTCATCTCCGGCGCCAACCTGAGCGGCTGCAGCCCCGGCACCCAGCCGGTCGCGTACTTCGGCATCCACGGTACGCACGACAGCGTGCTCAACATCTCCAACGGGCGTTCGCTGCGGGACACGTTCGTCCGCAACAACGGCTGCACCTCGCAGAACCCGAGCGAGCCGGCGCTGAACAGCTTCCGGCACATCACCACCCGCTACTCGGGTTGCCGGGCCGGCTACCCCGTGTGGTGGGCGGCGTTCGACGGGGACCACACCCCGAGCCCCAACGACGGATCGTCGTCGACCAGCGGCGCCAACACGTGGGTCTCGGGTGAGGTGTGGCAGTTCTTCACGCAGTTCGAGGGCACGCCGATCACCTCGGCGCCGCCGGTCAGCTCGGCTGCCCCGACGTCCGTCGCGCCGACCTCGGCCGCGCCCACCTCGGCCGTACCGACGTCTGCCGCACCGACCTCGGCCGCGCCGACGTCGCAGCAGCCGAGCGGGGCGTGCAGCGCCACCTACCGGACGGTCAACTCCTGGCCCGGTGGGTTCCAGGGCGAGGTGACGGTCACGGCCGGTAGTTCGGCCATCAACGGCTGGACGGCGCGCTGGACGCTCAGCAGCGGCCAGACCATCACCCAGGTGTGGAACGGCACGCTGTCGGCCAGTGGCTCGAACGTGTCCGTCACCAACGTTTCCTACAACGGGACGGTCGGCGCGTCCGGGTCGACGACCTTCGGGTTCCTCGGCAACGGCTCGCCGTCCACCCCGCAGGTCACCTGCACCAGTCCGTAAAGTCGGCTCCGTACCGACCCGATCGGAAACCGGGGGTGTCGCCCAGCTTGGGCGGCACCCCCGGCCCGTTACCGCCCTCCGCCGAACCCCGGCGGGTACCGTCGGACACTCTGGTTTCGGGGCGAACGCGACGGAGGGAGCGGATCATGACCGGTCCGGCGAAGCGCTCAGCGCACGAGGCCCAGACCGCCCGGCAGCGGCGCGTCTGGGACAAGGCCGCCCCCAGCTACGACAGGCAGATGAGCTTCCTGGAGAGGGTCTGGTTCGCCGGCGGCCGGCAGTGGCTGGGCCGGCGCGCGCACGGCCGGGTCCTTGAGGTCGCCATCGGCACCGGCCTCAACCTGCCCCACTACCGGCCCGGCGTCGCGGTCACGGGCATCGAGCTGAGCCCCGCGATGCTGGCCCTCGCCCGCGAGCGGGCCGCGGGCCTCGGCCTCGCCGCTGACCTGCGGGAGGGCGACGCCGAGCGGTTACCCTTCGGCGACGCGTCGTTCGACACCGTGGTGTGCGCGTTGGCGCTGTGCAGCATCCCCGACCCCGCCGCGGCGATCGCCGAGATGGGACGCGTCCTGGTGCCCGGCGGAACACTGCTGCTGCTCGACCACATCGCCAGCGACCGGCTGCCGGTCCGGGCGGCGCAACGGCTGCTCGAACAGGTCACCGTCCGCGTCGCCGGGGAGCACTTCACCCGCCGCCAACTGCCCCTCGTGCAGGCCGCCGGCCTCCACATCGAGCACGTCGACCGGCTCAAGGCGGGTACGGTCGAGCGCATCGTCGCCCGCAAGCCCTCGCCCGCGGCGACCACGTGAGGTACTCAGGGTTTTTCCACGAGTACGGTCTGGATGTGCCGCAGCAGGTCCTCGGCGGCGGCGCGGCTGACGTAGGCCGTGTCGGCCTGGATGAGCGCCGAGAGGCTGTCCGGGTCGGGGTTCACGTGCAGCATCAGCCGCTGGTGCAGGCTGGGAAGCGTACGCCAGGCGATCGACGCGTCGTAGCTTTGCGGGGCGTCCGGGATCGCGTCGATCGGGCCGTCCTCGCCACGCCGGTCGTTGAACAGGCAGAGCAGTTCGATGGCGACGCCGCGTCGCGCGCTCACCGAGGCGATCAGCTCGTCAACGGCCGTCTGGTCGTAGTACGCGTGCTTCTGCGCGAGCCGCAGGCGCCGCCCCGCCCGCTCGATCACCTCGTCGAAGCCGACGTCGGCGACGTCGCCGACCTCCAGCGTGCACAACCCGTGCTGGACGATGGGTCCGGCGGCGTCGCGCAGGCCCGGGCGGAACCGGTTGTTCACGGTCACCGTCGTCACGACGTGATCAACTCCCGTGATCCGCGCCAGGGCGACGGCGAAGGCCGCGTACA
>JAEZGP010000743.1 GCA_023437285.1 Actinomycetes bacterium
CGCTCGTCCTCGGGCGGCCCGCCCACCTCGCAGCCGGCCCGCGCGGCCAGCCCGTGTCGCTGGCCACCCTCCGCACCGTGGCGGCCGGCCTGACCTGGCCGGGGCGTTTCACACCATGATCTGCGGGGTACGGGAGGAGCTGCCTCCTGGGGGACTATCTGATGACTATGGCCGCATCCATGCCGACCGTGTCGCACACGCGGGCGCCCTGGTGGCGCGACGCCGTGATCTACCAGCTCTACCTGCGCTCCTTCGCCGACTCCGACGGCGACGGGATCGGCGACCTCGACGGACTGCGGGCCCGGCTGGCCCACCTGTCCCGCCTCGGCGTCGACGGCCTGTGGCTCAACCCCTGCTACCCGTCGCCCGGCGTCGACCACGGCTACGACGTGGCCGACTACCAGGACGTCGACGCCCTCTACGGCGGCCTGCCCGCGTTCGAGGCCATGCTCACCGACGCGCACGCCGCCGGCCTGCGGGTCCTCATGGACCTGGTACCCAACCACTGCTCCGCCGCGCACCCGTGGTTCGTCGAGGCGCTGGCCGCGCCGGCCGGCTCGCCGCTGCGCGACCGCTTCATCTTCCGTACCGGTCGGGGATCGTCGCCGCCGAACAACTGGCGGTCCGTGTTCGGCGGCCCTGCCTGGACCCGCGTCGGCGACACCGACCAGTGGTACCTGCACAGCTTCGACGCCAGCCAACCCGACTTCAACTGGCGCTCACCGGACGTCGTCGAGTACTTCGACGACATCCTGCGGTTCTGGTTCGACCGGGGCGTCGACGGCATCCGCATCGATGTCGCCCACATGATGGTCAAGCACGCCGAGCTGCCCGACTGGGCGTTTCCCGCCGACGGCTCCGCCGCCTACAACGAGTACGCCCAGAACCAGCCGGAAGTGCACGACATCATGCGCCGGTGGCGGGCCCTGGCCTCCTCCTACGACCGCGACCTGACCCTCGTCGGGGAGATCTGGGTGCCCACCGTCGAGGACCTGGCCCGCTACCTGCGCCCCGACGAACTCAACCAGGCGTTCTACTTCGACCTGCTGCAATGCCGCTGGTCCGGGCCGGCGTTCGGGGCCTCCATCGAACGCGGCCTGGCCACCATCGCCGCCACCGGCGCGTCCGTCACCTGGACGCTCGCCAACCACGACGTACACCGCTCCGTCACCCGGTACGGCCTGGTGCACTCCGTCAACGGCTCCTCCGCCGACCCCTTCAGCGGCGGGGTACGCGGCCGCGGCGAGGTCGACGTGGCCCTCGGCGCCCAGCGGGCCCGGGCCGCCCTGCTCCTCCTGCTCGGCCTACCCGGGTCGGTCTACCTCTACCAGGGCGAGGAACTGGGCCTGCCCGAGGTCCTTGACCTGCCCGACGCCGCGCGCCAGGACCCGATCTTCCGCCGTTCCGGCGGCACCGAGTACGGCCGCGACGGCTGCCGCGTACCGCTGCCGTGGGAGCCGTCCGGCCCCACGTTCGGGTTCTCCGCCGGGTCGTCCTGGCTGCCGCAGCCCTCCTGGTTCGGCGACTACGCGGTCGAAACCCAGTGGGCCGACCCGTCGTCGACGCTGCGCCTGCATGCCCGGGCCCTGCACCTGCGCCGCTCGCTGCTCGACACCATCGAATCGGCCCCGCTGTCGTGGCTGCCGGCCCGCGACGACGTCCTCGCCTACCGGCGTGGACCCCTGACCGTGGTCACCGCCTTCGGCGACGAACCGTTCGAGGCGCCGGCCGAGTGGGGCACCGTCGCGTTGTGCTCGTCGAGCGCCTGGACCCCGGGCACCCCGCTGCCCGGCAACAGCGCCGCCTGGCTGCTGGCCCAGTAACCCAGCTGCTCGTACGGCGACGTGCGGCGCGCCTGCTCGTACGGCGACGTGGCGGCGTGCCTGCTCGTGCGCCGACGTGCGGCGCGCCTGCTCGTACGCCGACGTGCGGCGCGCCCGCTCGTACGGTGGCGTGGAGAGCAACCCTGCGCGCACAGTGACGTGGCGGGGGTGGCCGCCTTGTGAGCGCCCACCTCCGCCACGTCTTTTCGTTCCACGCCGCAGGACCGGGGTGTCCCCGTCACGAGACCCAACCTGATTATTGCACTTATAAAGGGTGAAACGCCTGAAACATAATGAAACACCCCGAGAGTGTCGCGGTACGGGCGCCGGCGCGAGGACCTCACCGGTATGACCCGGCCTGCATGAGTCCACCTGCATGAACCACTCACCGGCATGGGCGCTACCCCCGCACTGGTCGTGGCCCTGATCCACCCGGCGCGCCGCCGTCGCGGACCTGGTGCTGGACGAGTAATCGGTGCGGGCAGCTGGATGATCGGCATAGATCACCATCGGCGCCGGGCAGCAGGGAAAGCGGTCAGGCGCCTCGCCATTCGTGCACATTTGGTGCTGCCAACGGGGTCTGGGCTCACCCTTTGTGCACATATGGCGGCGCGGGCGGACCGCCGCCCCGCCCTTTGTGCGCATATGGCGGCGCGAGCGGACCGAGTTCCCGCCCTTTGTGCGCATTTGGCGGCGCGGGCGGACCGAGGCTCCGCCCTTTGTGCACATATGGCGGCGCGGGCGGGTCGCGGGTTCGCCGTTTGTGCGCATTTGGTGGCGTGGCTGAGTCGAGGCCCCGCCCTTTGTGCGCATACGGTGACGAGACGGGTCCGGGTTCGCCCTTTGTGCGCATATGGTGACGCTGGCGGGTCGCGGCCCTGCCCTTTGTGCGCATGCGGTGACGGGACCGGTCCGGGTTCGCCCTTTGTGCGCATATGGCGGCGCGAGCGGACCGAGGCCCTGCCCTTTGTGCGCATATGGCGGCGCGGGCGGACCGAGGCCCCGCCCTTTGTGCGCATATGGCGGCGCGGGCGGGTCGCGGGTTCGCCGTTTGTGCGCATTTGGCGGCGTGGGTGAGTCGAGGCCTCGCACTTTGTGCGCATGCGGTGACGGGACGGGTCCGGGTTCGCTCTTTCTGTGCATATGGTGGCGCGGGCGGGTCGTGGGTTCGCCGTTTGTGTGCATTTGGCGGAGCGGGTGGGCCGGCGGCTCGCCAGGTGGGCACATTTGCGGCGGGCGGCCGAGGGCTCGGAAGTTGTGCGCAGCTGGGCGTGAGGGGCGGCGGCTGGGCGAGGGCCGGTACCTGCCGGCGCCGGGAGTCTTCATGGGCGGGTGACCGAAAAGACCGCTATGTAACCCCCGAAGACGCCAGCAAGATGATCTTGCTGGTGAGCGGGCCGGTGTCGAAATCGCTGTCGAACGCCGACCGGTTGTCTGGGTGGTAACTCGGCGGTGGGGAGCGCGCCGAGCCCGGGCGCGGGTTGGGCGCCGCGCCGCCCCTCCACTGCGCTCCACCGTTGTTCACCTGCGGATTTGATTGGCGGATCAGGCCCGACACGAGGTCAAACTGATTGACGGTGGAGGGAAGTGGAGTAGAGTGGGGCGCAATGGCGAAGCCGGGAGGCGGCGCCGGCCCCGGGGGGACCGCGAAGCAACGAGACGCACGCGGATGCGTCAGGGCGGAAGGGGGTGGGTCGCTTGTTCCTGGGCACCCACACCCTTCGCCTGGACGAGAAGGGCCGGCTCATTCTTCCGGCGAAGTTTCGGGACGAGCTGGCGGGAGGTGTCGTGATCACTAAAGGGCAGGAGCGCTGTCTCTACGTGTTCCCGGTCGCCGAGTTCCGTCGGATCGCCGAACAGTTGCAGACGCAGCCCATGACCCACAAGGCGGCCCGCGCGTACAGCCGGGTGTTCTTCGCCAGTGCCCACGACGAGGTTCCCGACAAGCAGGGGCGGGTCAACGTGACCGGGCACCTGCGGGAGTACGCGGGACTGAGCCGCGACGTCGTCGTGATCGGGGCGAGCAGCCGCGTGGAGATCTGGGACTCGCAGGCTTGGGAGACCTACCTCAACGAGAGTGAGGAAGCGTTCTCCGGTATCGAGGAAGGGGTGTTACCCGGCGGGCTCTGATCAGCACGCAGGGGGTTGGCGGTCCATCCGTCCCTTGTCGACACCGACGGGGTAGCCGTACCGCCAGATCTCCAGCCGCTCGGCGCGGCTCCTGACATCCCTTCCCCGGTGCCAGGCGCCAGAAGGGCGGATGGGGATCTGGCGGTACGTGCGAATGGTACCGCTGACGCTTCGCTCCGGTGTGACCGCCGCGAACGGTCGCACCGGTGGCATCTAGGGGGTCGACGTGGGGGAGCCGCGCAGGCACGTTCCGGTGCTGCTGGAGCGCTGTCTAGAGCTGCTCGGGCCCGCGTTCGACGCCGCCCGCGAAGCGACACCCGTCCACGTCGACGCGACGCTCGGGCTCGGGGGCCACGCGGCCGCCGTCCTCGAGGCGTACTCCGATGTGGAACTTGTCGGCCTGGACCGTGACCCGCACGCGTTGGCGCAGGCGCGCGAGCGTCTCGCGCCGTACGCGGACCGGGTCCACCTCGTGCACGCCGTCTACGACGAACTGCCCGAGGTACTGGCCGACCTGCGGATCACCCAGGTGAACGGCGTGCTGTTCGACCTGGGCGTGTCCTCCATGCAGCTCGACGAGGTGGCGCGGGGCTTCGCCTACGCCCAGGACGCGCCGCTGGACATGCGCATGGATCCGACGCGGGGGGTGACGGCCGAGGAGGTCGTCAACACCTACCCGGCGGCGGATCTGGCGCGGGTGCTGCGGGTCTACGGCGAGGAGAAGTTCGCCAGCCGCATCGCCTCGTCGATCGTGCGGGAGCGCGAGAAGAACCGCATCACGTCCTCGGCGCTGCTGGCCGAGCTGGTCCGGGACGCGATCCCGGCACCGGCCCGGCGCACCGGCGGGCATCCGGCCAAGCGCACGTTTCAGGCGCTGCGGATCGAGGTCAATGGTGAGCTGGCGGCGCTGGAGGCGGCGCTGCCGGCGGCGCTGGACGCGCTCGCGCCGGGCGGACGCGTGGTGGTCATGTCCTACCAGTCGCTGGAGGACCGGATCGTCAAGCAGGAGTTCGCCCGCCGCGCGCGCAGCAGCGCGCCACCAGACCTGCCGGTCGAGTTGCCCGGCACCGGGCCGACCGTACGGCTGCTCACCCGGGGGGCTGAGCAGGCGGACGAGGCAGAGGTGGCGACCAACCCGCGAGCCGCGCCCGCGCGGCTGCGGGCGGTCGAGCGCCTCGATCCGCTCGCGCTCGGCGCGACGCGGGTCGCCATGCATC
>JAEZGP010000754.1 GCA_023437285.1 Actinomycetes bacterium
TGGAGAAGCGGGCGGCGAGGCTGGTGGCCAGGGGTAGCCAGGCTTCGATGACCCGTGCGCGGACCTTGGCCCGGGAGGGGTGCTTGGCGGGCAGGCTATTGAAGAGCCGAAGAAGGGCCGGCCCGTCGACGTCGGCGAGCTGGCGCTCGCTGATGAGCGGGAGAGTGTCCGCTGTGGTCACCGTATCGGTCACGGTTTCAGGCATTTGGTGGGCTCCTTCGACGTTCGCTGGCCGGTTCGCACGGCCATCGGTAGTCCATGCAGCGAATGCAGTCTAACCATTCGTCTTCTCAGACATCAACCGAACGGACGATGGTAGTCGAGTGGGTGAATGCTTATATGCCGTTTTGCCCTATGTTTACTTTGACTTAAAGTCCGAAATGTGAATGGCCCGTCCCACCAGGGGTGATTCGGCGCACGTCACGATGATCGGTAGGCTGCCGGGCATGCGTACTCGTCAACTTGGTCGCACCGGCGTTTGCGTCGGTGAGGTCGGCCTCGGCGCGTGGCAGCTCGGCGCCGACTGGGGCACGGTGAGCGAGGCCGACGCGCTAGCCACACTGAATGCCGCCGTGGACGCCGGCACCACCTTCATCGACACCGCCGACGTCTACGGCGACGGCCGCAGCGAGCGGGTCATCGGGCAACTGCTGCGCGAGCGCACCGACGTGCCGCTCACCGTCGCCACCAAGATGGGCCGCCGCGTCGCCCAGGAGCCCTCGGCCTACCAGCTCGACAACTTCCGGGCGTGGACCGACCGGTCGCGCGACAACCTCGGCGTCGACGTGCTCGACCTGGTGCAGCTGCACTGTCCGCCCACGCCCGTGTTCAGCACCGACGCGGTCTTCGACGCCCTCGACACGCTCGTGGCCGAAAAGCGCGTGCGCGCCTACGGCGTCAGCGTCGAGACGTGCGACGAGGCGCTCGCGGCCATCGCCCGCCCCGGCGTGGCGACCGTCCAGATCATCCTCAACATGCTGCGCCTCAAGCCGCTGGAGCGGGTCCTGCCCGCCGCCGCGGCGGCCGGCGTCGGCATCATCGCGCGCGTGCCGCTGGCCAGCGGGCTGCTGTCGGGCCGCTACGACGAGCACACCACGTTCGCCCCCGACGACCACCGGTCGTTCAACCGGCACGGCGAGGCCTTCGACGTAGGCGAGACGTTCTCGGGCGTACCGTTCGAGGTCGGCCTGGCCGCGGTGCGCCGGCTCGCCGCCGCGTCACCCGGGCCCAACCTGGCCCAGGTCGCGCTGCGCTGGGTGCTCGACCAGGAGGGCGTGTCGGTCGTCATCCCCGGCGCGCGCAACCCCGCGCAGGCGGCGGCCAACGCCGCCGCGGCCGAGCTCGCCCCGACGACCGACGAGTTTCGCCGCACGGTCGCGCAGACGTACGGTGAGCTGATCGCGCCGCACGTGCATCACCGCTGGTAGGGGGCACGCAACCCACCGAACCGGCGTACCTGGCCTTGCGTCGCGTATCCGTCGGTTAACTGGTCCGTACAGCTGTATAGGCCACAATGGCACCGCAAACTCCCATGCTCGCGCCGCGCCTAGGAGGCCACCGACCTTGGCGACGCTCACGTCGAACGCACCGCGGACGGCGTCGGTCCCCACTCCGCCGGCGTCGGCGTCAGCGCGCGTGCGCGTCGTGCCCGTACGCACCCAGATCCGGGCCTACCAGCGCACCCTCACCATCATCGACACGACCGTGGTCGCGCTGGCCGTCATCGGTGGCTACCTCGCCCGCTTCCAGGGCCAGCCCGCGCTGGGCTCCAAGATCCCGTACGCCGCCGTGGCCGCCGGGCTGTTCGTCGTCTGGCTGATCGCCCTGCGGCTGAGCCGCGCCTACGACGACCACACCATCGGGTTCGGCGCCGACGAGTACCGGAGGGTCGTGTCCGCGAGCCTCAAGCTCGCCGGCTCGGTGGCGATCGTCGGCTACCTCGCCGACGTCGGTATCTCGCGTGGCTTCCTCGGCATCACCTTCGCCGTCGGCACCGTGGGACTGGCCAGCGGCCGGTTCGTCGCCCGCAAGTCCCTGCACCGCCGGCGGCGGCGCAACCGCGGCTGGTCGCGCCGCGTCCTCGTGGTCGGCGACGCCTCGCACGTGCTCGACCTCGTCGAGCAGCTGCGCAGCGAACCGCTGGCCGGCTACGCCGTGGTCGGCGCGTGCATCCCGGACTCGCTGGTCGCCCCGGTCGCGCAGCACCTCAACGGCGTGCCGGTCGTCGGCTCGTTCCGCACCATCATCGAGTCGGCCCGCGCGATCGGCGCCGACACGATCGCGGTCACCGCGGCCGGCGAGCTGACCGGCCGGCGCCTGCGGCGCCTGGGCTGGCAGCTCGAGGGCACCGACATCGACCTGGTGCTCGCGCCGGCCCTGACCGACGTGGCCGGGCCGCGCATCCACACCCGGCCGATCGCGGGCCTGCCGCTCATCCACGTGGAGGCGCCGGAATTCTCCGGCGGCCGCAAGATCCTCAAGGGCGCCTTCGACCGCTGCTTCGCGGCGCTGGTCGTGCTGCTCGCCGCGCCGGTGCTCATCACCCTCGCCCTGGCCATCAAGCTGACCAGCCGCGGCCCGGTCATCTACAAGCAGAAGCGCGTCGGCATCGGCGGCAAGGAATTCAGCGTCTACAAGTTCCGTTCCATGGTCGTCGACGCCGAGAAGCGCCTCGCCGAACTGCAGAAGAAAAACGAGACCGACGGCCTGCTGTTCAAGATGCGCGACGACCCGCGCGTGACCAAGGTCGGCAAGGTACTGCGCCGGTGGTCGCTCGACGAACTCCCGCAGCTGTTCAACGTGCTGTTCGGCCACATGAGCCTCGTCGGGCCACGCCCGCCGCTGCCCACCGAGGTCGCCCGCTACGACCAGGACATCGCCCGCCGGCTGCTGGTCAAGCCGGGCATGACCGGCCTGTGGCAGGTCAGCGGCCGCTCCGACCTCAGCTTCGAGGACGGCATCCGGCTTGACCTGTACTACGTGGAGAACTGGTCGCTCGCCGTCGACATGGTCATCCTGTGGCGCACCGTGGGCGCGGTCGTCGCGAGCCGCGGGGCATACTGACCTCTTGCTCGCGGGGCCTGGAGGTGGAGAATGCGGTTCGCGGTGACCGGCGTGCTCGACGCCATCGAGAAGCGCCTGACGACCGACCCCACGCTGGCGCGCGCCGTGGTCGACCTCGCGGCGGTGGCCGGCTACGCCGAGCTTGACGGCGGACGCCCGGTCAACCTGCTGCGCGTCGGCATGGCCGTAGACGCGCTCGCCGCGCTCACCGGCGAGGACGGCGGCGCGCTCTACCCCGTCGCCCCCCGTGCGCTGCTCGGCGACGCCGACATCACCTCCAAGGAACGCATGGTGCTCGGCCGCTGGGCCGACGACGGGCTCATCGAGGTCGTGTCCGACCTCGGCGACCGCGTACCGGAGGTCGCCGGGCTCACCGGCCTGCCGGTCATCACCCCGTACCCGCTGGACGGGTTCGCCGACCGGCACCCCTGGGTGGTCCACCGCCCCGACCGGGTCCTGCGGCTGCAACCGCACGCCGGCGGGGCCCGCATCGTCGCCCCGGCCGGGGCCGGGCAGCCCGCCGAACCGGAGGGGCCGGGCAC
>JAEZGP010000767.1 GCA_023437285.1 Actinomycetes bacterium
GTCGGCAGCGGCGCGCGCCACCAGGCGTCGACGCCGCCCGGCACCCGGCCGCCGAGCCCCACCGTCCAGAGCGCGTTGAGCATGTCCGGAGCAGCCGCGTGCACCGCGGCGAGGGTGCCGGCGCGTACGTCCGGGTCAGGATCAGCCAGCAGTACCGGCACGGCGCTAGCGGCGTGCAACGACCAGTACCTGGGCAGTTGCTTGTGCAGCGCGGCGGTGATGAGGACCGCCGGCCCTTCAGCGACGGCGCCGGTCCTGAGGACGATCTCCCGCAGCCGCGGGTCACGGGTGCTGGCCCAGATGCCGGCGATCACGGTTTGCGCGTCGCGCTGGCGCGGCGCGGCCGCGTCGAGCGCCACCTGGCCCAGGAGTCGAAGCGTGACCGGATCGCCGCCGCTTGCCGACATGGCGAGCCGCCGCCACGCCCGATTTGCCCAGTAGCCCGCTGCGCCGTTCGCGCGAAAGCTGGCCGCGCGTCGTGCCCACCGCTGTGCGCGGCGCTCACTCACCATCGTCGTCTCCTACCGACCGGCGCCTCAGGCCAGTTCCAGCTGGACCTGCGCCTGTTGCGCCAGGGCGGTCTCCGCGAACGACGCGGACCGTGCCCGACCGTCTCGCAGCCAGGCCCGTAGGTTCTCGATCGTCTCGCGCTGGGAGCGGCTCAGCGGCACCATCCGCTGGATCGCGGCGGCCACGTCGTCCGTCGTGATGTCGCGTCCGCCCTCCGAGAACGCCCGGTACATCGCGTCGATGACCGCCTGCTCCAGCTCCGCGCCCACGTACCCGTCCGATTGGCGGGCCAGCAGCGCGACGTCGAACATGCGCGGTTCGCGGCCGCGCTTGCGCAGGTGCACCGACACGATCTCGCGCCGCTCGGCCTCCGTCGGTAGATCGAGGAAAAAGATCTCGTCGAAGCGGCCCCGGCGCAGCATCTCCGGCGGTAGTGCGCTCACGTCATTCGCGGTGGCGACGACGAACACCGGCTTGGTCTTCTCCTGCATCCAGGTCAGGATCGTGCCGAAGACGCGTTGGCTGGTGCCGCCGTCGTTGCCGCCCTTGGCCAGCGACTTCTCTAGTTCGTCGATCCACAGCACGCAGGGCGCCACCGTCTCAGCCAGGTCCAGCGCTCGACGCACCCGTTCCTCTGACTCCCCGACCAGCGAGCCGAACAGCGCTCCCACGTCCAGTCGCAGCAGCGGCAGGCGCCACAGGCCACCGACGATCTTCGCCGTGAGGCTCTTGCCGGTGCCGGGAATGCCGATCAGCGCGACGCCTTTCGGCGCGGGAAGCCCGTACGCGGCGGCCTCTGGGCCGAACGCGCGCTCGCGTAGCGCCAGCCACTCCTTGAGCACTTCGATGCCGCCCACGTCGTCGGGCGTCTCGTGGGCAGCGTAGAACTCAAGCGCCTGGGACTGCCGGATGACGGCCTTCTTCTCGTCCAGCACGGCCTGTATGTCGCGCTCGTCGAGAACGTGATCCCGCACGATGGCTTTGGCGAACGCCCGGTTCGCCTGCGTCGAGGTCAACCCGAGCGCGGCCTGCGCCAGCTTCGCCCGGCCGTGCGGGGTCAGATCCGCCCGGATGCCCTTCGTCTCGCTGATGAGGTTGTCCAGCTGCATCCGCAGGGCGGCCGCGTCCGGCAGCGGCATGTCCACGACGACGACGTCGTCGCTCAACTCGGCTGGTACCTCGCGGACGGGCATCGTCACGACCAGGGACGCGCCGGTGCGCGCCATCCGGTGGGCCAGGTTTCGGAGCTTGCGCTTCACGGCCGGGTTCTTGGTCCAGAACTCGTGAAAGTCCTTGAGTACGTACAGGTCGCGCCGGGCGACGTTGGCCTCGACCATCTCGCGGATCTTGTCGAGGGCCATGTCCGGCGTCGCCGCGTCCGGCATCTGCCGGCTGCGGGTGGACCGGAGACGGTCCGCGAGATCCCACGTGACGAGGTCCGCGTCCGGATCCCGGTCCCGGCACACCTGGTCCAGCACCCGCAGCGCGCGCTGCTCCTCGACGGTCACGAGCGCTATCAGGGGTACCCTCGCCCGCAGGTACAGCCTGATCTCGTCGCTGATGGTCATCTGATCTCCTCGCCCGCGGCCACCATCCCGGTGACCGTCACCGTCCCGTCCGGCCCGATCAACAACTCCGCGTCCGGCACGGCGACGAACATCTCCGCCGCGTAGCGGTCTGTCCGGGCCCAGTACTCCTTGTTGCTTGAACCGCGCAGCCCTGAGCCGAGGTGAAGGCGTGCGTTGTAGCGGCCGGCGATCACCATGTCGACGTCCGTCACGGCCGCCGCCAGCGCGGGTTCGCCCTCGACCTCGGTACGGCTGAACCCGGTCAGCACGACAATGCCCAGCCCGGCCGCGCGTACGCTGCCCGCGAATACCGCCAGCGCCGCCGGCTGCTCGAGCGGCTCACCGCCGGTCACCGTGACGCCCTCGATTCCCGGCGTCGCGATAACCTCGCTGACCACGTCCGGTACGGACCGGACCGAACCGCCGGTCGAATGGGTCTCCGGATTGAAGCAACCAGCGCAGCCCAGGCTGCAGCCCTGGGTCCACACCACGAACCGTTCGCCTGGACCGTTGGCCACGGAGCGCGGCACCGTCGCGTGTAGGCGCCACGAGAGCCCGCGGCTCAGTGCCACACCTGGTCCTGCTGCTCCTCATCGACCTGCTGGTATGCCTCGGCCGTCAGCTCCTGGCTCTCGATGTCACCACCGAGCAGCGCGATCAGCTCCTGCGTCTCGGCAAGGCAGGCCATCCCTTCCACGCCGCGCATGTGCATCTCCACCTTGCCGTTCGGGCTGATGGTCACCTCGAGGATCTCTTCGGCCACGGTTCACACCCCCACTCGCCGCAGCACCACGCGGATCTCTCCCGACGCCTGCTCCACCTGCTCCTGCACCTCAAAACCCTTGGCGGTCAGCGGAGACGGTGCCGACCAGGGCGTACTCGCGGGTCAGTTGCCGCACGAACGCGTCCTGTCGCACCACCCGCACGCCCCACCAGTCCGCGATTACCGTGAAGCCATGGCCCGGCTCCGGTACGAACC
>JAEZGP010000798.1 GCA_023437285.1 Actinomycetes bacterium
GTGTGGCGCGCACCCGCTCGGCGAACCGGTCGGCGACCGTGTCCGCCGCCCCGACGCCCACACCGGACGGGTTGAGCCCCACGAGGACCCGCTCGCGGTCGGCCGGCGAGGTGATCGCCAGGTCGGCCAGCCGACGCCCGGGCTGCCCGGCCAACTCCGCGAGCAGCACGGCCAGCTCGTCGACCAGTCGCCGCGCGGTGTCCGCGTCGAACAGCCGGGGGTCGTAGAGCAGGTTGAGCCGCAGGCGCTCGGCGAGGTCCGCGACGAGCGTGAGGGGGAAGCTGGTGCGGTCCTCGGCGCGCACCTCCCGCACGACCGGGCCGTCGTCGTCCCCACCGGCGTACGGGTAGTTCTCGAACACCACGGCGCTGTCGAACAGGGCCGAGCCGGGCGGCACGTCCGACAGCGCGGCCAGCTGGGCCAGCGACACGAAGTCGAAGCGGCGCGCGTCGGCCTGGGCGTCCTGCAGCCGCCGCAGCCAGTCCGCGGCAATGGCGTGCCCGTCGACGTCCACCCGGGTCGGCACGGTGTTGATGAACATGCCGATCATGTCGGCGGCGCCGGGCAGCTCGGCCGGCCGTCCCGACACGGTCGTGCCGAACACCACATCGCGCTCGCCGCTGAACACCGACAGCAGCAGCGCCCAGGCGCCCTGCACGAACGTGTTGACGGTGAGCCCGTGCCGGGCCGCCGTCGCCCGCAGCCGGGCCGAGACGACGGCGGGCAGCTCCAGCCGGGTCGAGCCGGCCGAGTCGGCGTCGTGCGCGCCCACGGGCGGGCGGTCGTACGGCAGCGGTGTCGGCGCGGCGAACCCGGCCAGCACGTCGCGCCAGTACGCCTCGGCGGCGGCGGTGTCCTGGCCGGCGAGCCAGCGCAGGTACTCCCGGAACGGCGGGCGTGGCACGGCACCGGCGGCACCGGCGTACTCGGCGCACACCTCGGCGAACACCTGCGCGGCGCTCCACCCGTCCAACGCCACGTGGTGTGAGGTCCACACGACGAGGGTCTCGCCGCCGGGGATGGCGGCGATGGCCAGTCGCAGCAGGGGCGCGACCGTCAGGTCCATGCCGGCGGCCCGGTCGGCGGCGAGCAGGTCGGCGAGCCGGTCCGGCCAGTCGGCACCCCACGTGTGCCGGGTCACCGGCACGGTCGCCGCCGCCCGTACGACCTGGACCGGCTCCGGGAGGCCGTGCCACGCCAGGGCGATGCGCAACGCCGGGGTACGGTCGGCGACGCGCTGCCACGCGGCCGCCAGCCGGTCGTGGTCGTCGACGCCGGCCAGCCGCAGGGTGATCTGGTCGAGGTAGGCGCCAGTCGGGTCGACCAGGCTGTGGAAGAGCATGCCGGCCTGCAACGGGGTGAGCCGGAAGATGTCCGCCACGTCGCGGCCGTCGCCGGCGAGCCGCTCGACGGCGGCCTGGTCGAGGGTGGCGAGCGGGAAGTCGCTCGGCGTGCGACCGCCCACGCCCGGCCGGCCGCAGTGGTCGATGATCTCCCGCAGGGTGGCCAGGTAGTCGTCGGCGAGCGCGCGTACGGTCGCCTCGTCGTGCAGCCGGCGTGAGTAGGTGAAACCCAGCTCCAACGCGCCGTCGGTGACGATGCCGGTCACGTCCAGCAGGTACTGCCGCGCCGCGCCGGGGTCGGCGACCTGGCCGACGCCCTCCTGCCAGGCCCGGTAGAGCCCGTCGGTGCCGCCGCCGGGCGCCCACTGGCCGAGGTAGTTGAGGCTGACGCCGGGCCGCGCGCCGTCGTTGAGCGCGGTCGCGCCGGCGAGGTGGCGCAGCGCGCCGTAGCTGACGCCGCGGTGCGGCACCGCGCGCAGCTGCTCCTTGACCGCCTTGAGCAGCTCGCCGGGGTCGCCGTGGGTGGGCAGCCGCAGCGCCACGGGGAACTCCGCCGTGAACCACCCAACGGTACGGGCGACGTCGACGTCGTCGAGCAGGTCCTCGCGGCCGTGTCCCTCCAGCCCGACGAGGACCCGGTCCTGGCCCGTCCACGTCGACACGGCCCGGCCCAGCGCCGCCATGAGCGCGTCGTTGACCTGCGTGCGGTACGCGCCGGGCACGTCCTTGAGCAGGGCCGTGGTGCTGTCGCGGTCCAGCCGGACGGTGAGCGTGGTGGCGTCGCCGGCCAGGTTCGGCCCGTCGTGGTCGAGCGGCAACCCGGCGGCCGGCTCCTGGGCGAGCGCCGTCCAGTACGGCAGGGCGTCGTCGAAACCGCCGGCCCGGGTGTGTTCGGCCAGCCGCCGCGCCCAGTCGGCGTACCCGTCGGTGCGCGGACCCAGGTCGACGGGTGTGCCGGCCCGGATCTGGTCGTAGGCCGTCTCCAGGTCGTCGAGCAGCACCCGCCAGGAGACGCCGTCGATGACCAGGTGGTGCACGATGATGAGCAGCTGCGGGGGTCGCCGTTCGCCGCGGTCGAACCACAGCGCGCCGAACAGCGGTCCCTCGGCGAGATCCAGGCGGCGCTGGAGCTCTGCTGCGGCCGCCTCCACGGCCGCGCGTTCCGCCACATCGGACAACTGGTGGCGGGTGAGCAGCTCGGCCGTCTCGGCGGGGGCGACCCACTGCTGCCACCGGCCGGCGTCGTCGCGGCCGAACCGCAGCCGCAGCGCGCCATGCTGGGCCACGACCGCCCGCAGCGCCGCCCGCAGCGCGGCCTCATCGGCGTCGGGGGCCAGCTCGACGAGCGTACTCATGGTGAAGGCGGTGTCCGGGCCCGCCGTGTCGAGCCACCACTGCTGGATCGGGGCCAGCGGCGCCGGCCCGGCCTGCTGCGGGCGGTCGGGGCCGGGGTGGGCGTCGCCGGCCGCCGTGGCGACCGCCGCCAGCTCCGCGAGGGTCTGGCGGCTGAACACGTCCTTGGCCGTCAGCCGCAGCCCGGCGCGACGGGCCCGGCTGACCACCTCGATGCTCAGGATCGAGTCGCCGCCCAGGCCGAAGAAGTTGTCCCCGATCCCGACCCGCGCCACGCCCAGCACCTCGGCCCAGACTCGGGCCAGGTCCCGTTCGGCGTCCGTACGGGGTGCGACGAACGACGCGTCAGCACCGGCGGCGACGTCCGGGGCGGGCAGTGCCCGGCGGTCCAGCTTGCCGCTGGTGGTCTGCGGCAGGGCCGGCAGGGTCACGAACGCGGCCGGCACCATGTACTCCGGCAACCGTTCGCGCAGCCAGTCGCGCAGGTCCGCGCCGCCGTCGCCGACCACGTAGCCGACCAGGCGGCGGTGCCCGGCGTCCTCGCGGGCCACGACCGCCGCGTCGCGCACGTCCGGGTGGCGGCGCAGCGCCGCCTCGATCTCGCCCGGCTCGATGCGGAAGCCGCGGATCTTCACCTGGTCGTCGGCGCGGCCGAGGAACTCCACCACCCCGTCAACGGTCCACCGGGCCCGGTCCCCGGTGCGGTACATGCGGGTACCCGGTTGCCCGTACGGGTCGGCGACGAACCGGTCGGCGGTCAGCCCCGGCCGGTTGAGGTAGTCGCGGGCCACCTGGGCGCCGGCCAGGTACAGCTCGCCGGGCACCCCGGGCGGGGCCGGATGCAGCCGGGCGTCCAGCACGTACGCGCGGACGTTGGGCAGCGGCCGGCCGACCACGGGACGGTCGTGGTCGCGTACCCGGGCCGCCAGCGCGTCGACCGTGCACTCCGTCGGGCCGTAGTAGTTGTACGCCGTGGTGTCCGCGGCGGCCGCCAGCTCGCGCCACAACGCCTCGCCGACGGCCTCGCCGCCGAGCATGAGCAGCCCCGGCCGGTGTACGTCCGCCGTGAGCAGGCCGGCGTCGAGCAACTGGCGCGCGTACGCCGGGGTGAGGTCGAGAAAGTCGATCCGCTCGGTCACGACGTAGTCGACGAGTGCGGCCGGGTCCATCCGGGTGGTCTCGTCGATGAGGTGCAGTTCGTGCCCGGCGGCGAGCAGCAGCAGGCCCTCCCACGAGGTGTCGAACGAGAACGCGGCGGTCAGCGCCGCCCGCAGCCGGACGCCGGCCGGTACGAGCCGGTCAAGATGGCCGGCGTAGAGGGTGACCAGTTGGCGGTGCTCGACCGTGACGCCCTTGGGCCGACCGGTCGCGCCGGAGGTGAAGATGAGGTACGCGGCGTTGTCCGTCCCCAATGGACGCACCCGGTCGTCGTCGGTCGGGTCATCGGTGCGCTGCGCGTCCAACGCCGCCACGGTGTGCGCGGCGTCGAGGGCGACGAGCACCGGCGGGCTCACGCCGTCCCCGGCGGCGTTGTCCGCGAC
>JAEZGP010000799.1 GCA_023437285.1 Actinomycetes bacterium
GGCAGGCCCCGGCGGACCGGCTGGTCCCGGTGGTCGCGGCCCGGGCGGTCGCGGTCCCGGTGGACGTGGCCCCGGTGGGCCGGACGACTTCGACGAGCTCGGCGACCCGTACCCGTCCGGGGAGAACGGGGACAGCGGCAAGAAGGTCGCTGACCCGAAGAAGGCGAAGAAGGCGCGGCGTCGCAACATCATCATCGCGGCGTTCGCGGTCTTCATCATGCTCACCGGCATCGGCGTGGTTGGCGGCACGTACTACGTCGCGAGCGTCCCCAAGCCGGCCGAGCTGCCGTTGCCGGAGTCGACCACCGTCTACTACAACGACGGCAAGACCGTCATGGCGAGGCTGGGGTCGGAGAACCGCACCATCATCGACACCACCAAGCTCAAGCCCTACGTGTCGTGGGCGGTGATGTCGGCCGAGGACCGGACGTTCGAGACGAACCCCGGCATCGACATGAAGGGCATCATCCGCGCCGCGTACAACAACTTCACCGGTGGCACGAAGCAGGGCGCGTCGACGATCACCCAGCAGTACGCCAGGAAGGCGGCGGAGCTTCAGGACGTCTCGTACTCCCGCAAGCTCCGGGAGGCCGTGATGGCCTGGAAGCTGGATGACGACATGTCCAAGGCGCAGATCATGGACATGTACCTCAACACTGTCTACTTTGGCCGCGGTGCGCACGGCATCGAGGCCGCCGCGAACGCCTTCTTCGGCAAGTCGGCGAGCAAGCTCGCCCTGAACGAGGCGATGGTGCTGGCGGGCGTCATCAAGTCGCCCGGCGACAACGCGTTCGATCCCTCGGTCAACCTCCAGGCGGCCAAGGACCGGTTCGAGTACATCCGCAAGGGCCTTTACGACTCGCCACTCAAGAAGATCCCCCAGGCGGAGGCGGAGGCGCTCACGTTCCCCACGACCGTGGTGAAGTGGTCGCCGAACAAGCCCAACGCGAACAACATGCTGGACAAGCCGACGGGCCTCGTGGTCCAGCATGCCCTGTCCGAGCTGCGTCAGTCTGGCGACCCGGACTTCACGGACAAGCCAAAGGGCTACATCGAGAACAACGGCTTCAAGATCATCACGACGATCGACAAGGACGCCAACGACGTCGCTCTGAAGTACGCCGACGAGACGCGCAAGACCTTCTCCCATCGCGGCAACGTCCCCAAGTACGTCCAGGCGGCGTTGGTCTCGGTGGAGCCGGGCACGGGACGGGTAATCGCGTACTACGGCGGCCACAACGGCGCCGGCGTCGACTACGCCGGCTGGTACTACGACGAGGACGGAGTGCCCACCGGCTACGGCCGGCACCCACCAGGTTCGTCGATGAAGGTCTACGCCCTGGCCGCGGCTTTGAAGCAAGGCATCTCGCTGAAGTCGTACTGGGATTCCCGGTCACCGCACACCTTCCCCAAGAGCGGTCGAACGGAGAGCAACCCCGTCCGCAACTCCAGCACGGCTGGGTGCGGCAACGTGTGTAACCTGATCGACGCGACGTCCGCTTCGCTGAACGTGCCGTTCTTCGGACTCACGGAACAGCTCGGTGCCGACAAGGTCATCGATATCGCCAAGGCCGCAGGCATCAACGACATGTGGGCGACGGTGAAGGACGAGAACGGCGCGATCGTGCAGAAGCGCATCGACCTTCGCGACAAGAAGGGCAAGGACGTCGCCCCCAAGTACTTCGGCACCGAGGTGGGCATCGGGCAGTACCCGATCACCGTGGTCGATCATGCCAACGGCATGGCCACGCTTGCCGCCGACGGCGTCCGCGCGCAGGCGCACTTCGTCAAGGAAGTGAAGCGGGACGGCAAGGCCGTCTACAGCGAGAAGTTGCCGACGGGTAAGGAAGACCCCATCCTGCCGAAGAACGCGATCAACGACCTTACCTACGCCCTGCAGCAGGTGGGCGCCGGTAAGCTAGGCGACGGTCAGGACAGCGCCGCCAAGACCGGAACCTGGCAGTTCGGCAAGAGCACTGTGGACAACGCGCACGCGTGGATCGTCGGGTACACGAAGAATCTCGCCACGGCCGTATGGATGGGCTCCAGCGGCAGCAAGGAACGGCCGCTGAGGTGGGGCTCCAAGGGCAACGGTGGCCCCATCTATGGCGCCGACGGTCCCGGCGAGATCTTCCGGGACTTCCAACGCGAAGCCACCAAGGCGATGAAGCTCAAGCATGAATCTTTCGGTCAGCCCGTCTTCCTGGGCGACGAGGGCGCGGGCAACACGCCGTCGCCGCAGCCGAAGGTGGAACCGTCGCGGCAGCCGAACTGCCGGCCCGGCAACCCCATGTGCAACACCGGCCAACCGACCGGTCCGGCCACTGAATTCCCAACTCAACCCACGACCGAGCCGGGCGGGGGCGGCGGTCCCGGCGGTGGCGGTGGCGGTGGCGGCCCCGGCGGAGGCGGTGGTGGCGGCGGAGGCGGCGGAATCGTCATCACGCCACCGGGCGAGATCGCGAGGCGGGAACCCTGACGGATGGCTCGCGCCGTCGGATCGGGTAGGGCAGGATCGGCGTCTATGAGCGCAGCGCACGCCGACCTCCTCCCCCGATCCGACGGCAACGAGCCCGACGGCTCGGCCCGGTCCGCGGACCCCGACGAGCCCATCGTCGCGCCGGGCCGTGAGGACCGGTTCGTCGGCGGGCTCGCCGAGAGCATCGGCGGATCGCTGGGCGACCACGCCACCCGCCGGCCGCGAAAGGTCTTCACGCCGGTACGCATCATTCTGGTGCTCGCGATGCTCACGTTCGGCCTGAACTGGGTGCAGAAGTACCCGTGCCAGGATGCCTCCTGGTCGGACTGGAGCCAGTACCGGTATTTCTGCTACACCGACGTCGTCGCGCTCTACTACGCCGAGGGTCTCGACCAGGGCAAGGTGCCGTACTTCGACCACAAGGTCGAGTACCCGGTGCTCACCGGCGCGCTCATGGGCGCGATCGGCCTGCCGGTGCACAACTTCGCGGTGGCGAACCCCAACACGATCAATGAGATCGTCTGGTTCTACAACGGGACGGCGTTCGTCCTGTTCGGCTTCGGCCTGGTCTCGGTGGCGGTCGCGCTCGCGCTGCGCCGACGACGACCCTGGGACGCCGCCATGATCGCGGCGGCGCCCGCGCTGATCGTGACGGCGACGGTCAACTGGGACCTGTTCGCCATCGGGCTCACCGCGCTGTTCATGCTGGCCTGGGCCCGCAAACACCCGTGGATCGCGGGCCTGCTGCTCGGGTTGGCCACCGCCGCGAAGTTCTATCCACTCTTCCTCGCTGGCCCGCTCCTTGTCCTGGCGCTACGGACGAAACGCTGGAAAGAAGCGTTGATCACCGTCGGCATCGGCACGCTCACCTGGGCCGCGGTCAACGCGCCGACCTTCCTTTTCGCGCGCGAGGGCTGGAACGAGTTCTGGCGCCTCAGCGACGAACGGGGCATCGACTGGGGCACGCTCTGGTATATCGGTGCCCACTTCCCCGCCGGGGTCGAGGAGTACGGCATCGAGCCCTTCACGACGCTCGGCGGCAACATCGACCTGCTGAACAAGGTGTACCAGGGCCTGTTCTTCCTGTGCTGTCTCGCGATCGGCGCGCTCGCGATCTATGCCAAGCGGCGCCCGCGCTTCGCGCAGTTGGCCTTCCTCGTCATCGCGGTCTTCCTGCTCACCAGCAAGGTGTGGTCGCAGCAGTTCGGCATCTGGCTGATCCCGCTCGCCGTGCTGGCCCGACCGAAGTGGGGCGCGTTCCTCGCCTGGCAGGCCGCCGAGTTGATCTACTTCTTCAGCTTCTACGGCGAGCTGCTCACCGTCTCCGGCAAGCACATCTTCCAGGAATGGGTGTTCGTGTTCGCCTCGTCCTGCCGATGGGTCACCCTTGCGGTTCTCGTGGGCCTCGTCGTCCGCGACATCCTGCGGCCACAGAACGATCTGGTACGCCGGACCTACGACGACGACCCCGACGGCGGCCCGTTCGACGGCGCCCCCGACTGGCCGGCCCTGGAAAAACTCCGCTTCTGGCGCCGCAGCCAGGACAGACCCGACCACGAGGGACCCGCGCTGCCCGTGCCCGCCACCAACTGAACGTCCGTCCTCAGGGGGTCACGTCGAAGACGACCGTGCCGTCGGGGCGTACGTCCTTGGTGATGCCGAAACCCTCGGCGGGCAGGTTGGCCGGGTCGGCCCACGGGGTGCCCTTGGCGAGCCTCGGCACGATGACGACGGACTCGATGCCGATCCTGCGCAGGTACTGGACGCTGCCCGCGTCGGGGAACGTCTTCGTCTGCTGCCGGATCTCGGCCAGCTCGGTCGGTAGGAAGCCGCTCGCGCCGTTGGCCACGTCGACGAACCGGTCCGTGGTCCACAGCATGATGTGCATGTCGGGCAGGTCGGTGCTGGGCAGCACCAGGACCGGACCGGCGACGTCGCGTAGCGCGGCGGGCTGGGCCGGCATGCGCGGGTGCGGGGTCGCGTTGCGGCCCTCGATGAGGACGAGGACGAGCGGGATGGCGATCGCGACCCGGGCAAGGCTCGGCATCGAGTAGTGGCCGCGGGCCCGGGCGACCGCCAGCGCCTGGCGGCCCAGCGCGGACACCGCGCCGGCGGCGAGCAGGGCGAGCAGCAGGGTCGTCCACACGACTAACCGGCCGGGCGTACGCAGGCCCTCGAAGCCGGGCAGGTTGCGGTAGAGCAGCAGGTAGCCGAACTCGCCGTCGCCCCACGCCTGCGTACCCATGCCCAGGTAGATCGTGGCGGCCACGCCGGCGGCGAGCATCAGGCGGGTACGCAGCGACCAGACGGAGAAGAACACGCCGGTCAGCGCCAGGGCGTACAGGATGAAGCCCGGCAGCAGGTCCATCTCGGCGGGGAACGACAGCAGCTCGCGCGAGCTGGCGTGCAGCGTTCCCCACAGGACGGACTCGGGCGGTGACGTGAAGTAGCCGCGCAGCGGCGGCGAGAACACCCCGAGGAGCGCCTCGGTGCGTCGCGCCTGCGGGTACAGGTCGAGGACCTTGAGGTAGGGCAGCGCCATGCCGACGCAGATGCCCGCGAAGATCAGCCCGCCGAGGCCGTCGGCGAGCAGCAGCCGCTTCGACGGCCAGCCGGGACCGCGCCATCGCGGCCGGCTCCACAGCCACCGGACCACGCCGATCAGTACGGCGCCGAGCAGCACGTACGCGAAAACGAGACCGATGCCGAAGCCGATCGTCACCTGCCAGGCGGCCACGAGCCATCCGGCGAAGACGAGGCCGGGCCGGATCGCGCGCGCCGACGTGTCCTCGTCGGGCTCGCGGCGCGGGAACGGCAGCCGGATGCCGTGCCCGCGCGCCAGCAGCGCCAGCGCGAGCGCGATGCCGCCGGTCGAGATGACGTGCAGGTGCCCGGCCTGACCGAGCCGCCACGGCGCGAGGGCGAACGCCGCCCCGCCGACCGTCGCCCCGAGCGGACCGGTGCCGAGCTGGCGGGCCAGCGCGTACATGCCGACAAAGGCAAGAGCCAAGATCAAAACAAAAATGATGTTGTACCGGATGAGAGCCGCCTGCTGGCCCGTCCCGATCAGCGCGAACGGCGCGTACCCGAGGAACGAGTCGCTGAACGCCAACCCGTACGGCGACGGGTAGAACGCGTTGAGGTGCCACAGCTGCGACGGGTCGTGCACCAGGGCATGGCCGCCCCACGCGATCAGATAGGCCACCAGCGTCGGGTCGCCGAGGTCCTGCGGGATCGTCCGCGCCGGGTCGCGCAGGGCCGGCCACGTCATGAGTACGGCCAACGCGAGCGCGCCGAGGCAGACCAGCGTCCACTCGTGACGCAGGAACCGGCCCCACGGTGCGAGTCGCCGCCCGACGCGTGCCGCCCGCGTCGGCGGTGGCGGCGCGGCCGGCGCGAACTTCCGCCAGGTCGCGAGCCCAGGCTCGTCACCGGGCTTCCGCTCGCCAACGCCGGGCTCCGACCCGCTGGTCGTCCGCGGCCTGCTGGTCGTCCCCGGCC
>JAEZGP010000122.1 GCA_023437285.1 Actinomycetes bacterium
CTGTGGCCGGACCCTGAGCCGCGTCAGCGGGAGTATTTGGACGCTATGGCGTGCCTGCTGACGGATGAGCGCGGCATTGCCGGCGACGAGGCCAAGCCCGTGTGGGCGGCCATGCAGGAAGCCTCCGTGTCGAGCCTCGTGAAGGTGCAGTTCCTGGAGGTCATGGGGCCGCAGACCGCGGACAACGCGCGTACCTATGTGGCGTCGCTGGCGGGCAGCAGGTGCGGCGCGGTGATCGCCGTGGGCAAGCCGCAGATTGACGCCGTGACGGCCGCCGCCAAGACCTATCCGAACGTGCGGTTCGTAACCGTGGGTGGGGGTGCCGCGGCCGCGAACGTGACCGTCGTGGACGACGCTGACGCCGGTGTGCTGCGCGCCGAGATCATCAAACAGGTCACCGCCCTGGTGCCGGCCGACTCCTGAAGGCCGAAAGACAAAGATCGGCGCCCCGCACACGAGGTGCGGGACGCCGATCGTTTGGTTGGTCAGCCCTGGACGTCCGGGGTGGCTCCCGTGCCGGGGTGCGGGACCTCGGCGGTGGGCGGGACGCCCTCCGGGTGGTTGTAGCGCAGCGACTTCGGGTCGATGGGGAACTCGACGTCGTCGCCGAACGGGGAGGCTGCGCCGGCCCGGTCGAACGTGATCTCCGTGATCGGCATCCGGCCGTCCTCGCCGACGGCGGCCGCCATCGGCTGGGGCTCGCCGGCGTGGTGGGTCCACGTCGGGGAGGAGTACGTCGCGGTGGTGGGCGGGGTGCCCTCACCTTCGGGACGGCGGAAGATCTTGCGGCCGAGGAACACGATCGGGTCGAAGCGGCGGTCGACGACGCGTTCCTTCATCGGGATGATCCCGTTGTCTGTGATCTTGATGTGCTCGGGGCAGACCTCGGTGCAGCACTTCGTGATGTTGCAGAAGCCCAGGCCCTGCTCGTTCTGCGCGTACTCCTTGCGGTCGGTCCTCGTGTCGAGCGGGTGCATGTCCAGCTCGGCGGCCCGGATGAAGTACCGGGGGCCGGCGAAGGCCTCCTTGTTCTCCTCGTGGTCACGCACGACGTGGCAGGTGTTCTGGCAGAGGAAGCACTCGATGCACTTGCGGAACTCCTGCGAGCGCTCGACGTCGACCTGCTGCATCCGGTAGTCGCGGCCGGGGACGCCGGGCGGCGGGGCGAACGCCGGGGTCTCGCGCGCCTTCTCGTAGTTGAAGGACACGTCCGTGACCAGGTCGCGGATGACCGGGAAGGTGCGCAGCGGGGTGACCGTCACGACCTCGTCCGGCTCGAAGCTGGACATGCGGGTCATGCAGCCCAGGCGCGGCTTGCCGTTGATCTCCATGGAGCAGGAGCCACACTTGCCGGCCTTGCAGTTCCAGCGCACGGCAAGGTCGGGGGTCTGGGTGGCCTGCAGGCGGTGGATGATGTCGAGCACCACCTCGCCGTCGTTCACCTCGACCTCGAAGTCCTCCAGCGATCCGCCCGTGGCGTCGCCGCGCCACACCCGGAACTTGCGTACGGTCCCGCGGGTGTTCGCCTTGGTGTGGGCGCCCATCACTGCTCCGCCTTTCCGGTCACGGCGGCCTTGGCCGCGTCGAAGTCGCTCAGCTCGTCGTCGGTGAGGTACTTGCCCATCTCCGGACGCTCGAACAGGGTCAGCAGGTCGTCGCGCATGCGCGGCACCGGCTGGTGGGTGAGGTTCACCTCGTCGCCGTCGAGCGAGCAGACCAGGTTGATGCGGCGCCAGGCCGGGTCCATCTTCGGGAAGTCCTCGCGGGTATGACCGCCGCGCGACTCCTCGCGCTCCAGCGCCGCCTTGGCGGTGCACTCGGACACGACGAGCATGTTGCGCAGGTCCAGGGCCAGGTGCCAGCCCGGGTTGTACTTGCGGCCGCCGGTCGCCTTCACCGACGCCACCCGCCCGCGCAGGTCGACCAGCTTCTTCTGGGCCTCCTCCAGCTCGTGCTTGCGCCGGATGATGCCGACCAGGTCCTGCATGACGGTCTGCAGGTCGTGCCAGACGTCGTACGGGTTCTCGCCGGACTCCCGCTCCAGGGGCGCGAGCGCCGTGGCGACGGCCGCGTCGATGTCGGCCGCGGTGACGCGGGGGCGCGCGGAGCCGAGCGAGGAACTGTACGACGCGGCGTACTCACCGGCTCTTTTGCCGAAGACCAGCAGGTCGGACAGCGAGTTGCCGCCGAGCCGGTTGGAGCCGTGCATGCCGCCGGAGACCTCGCCCGCGGCGAACAGGCCCTGAATGCTGCCGGCCGCCGCGCCGGTGTCCGGGTCGACCTCGATGCCGCCCATCACGTAGTGACAGGTCGGGCCGATCTCCATGGGCTCCTTGGTGATGTCGACGTCGGCCAGCTCCTTGAACTGGTGGTGCATCGACGGCAGGCGCTTGTGGATGAACTCGGCGGAGCGGCGCGAGGCGATGTCGAGGTAGACGCCGCCGGCGGGGGTGCCGCGGCCGGCCTTGACCTCGGCGTTGATGGCGCGGGCCACCTCGTCGCGGGGGAGCAGCTCCGGGGGACGGCGGTTGTTGTCCGGGTCGGTGTACCAGCGGTCCGCCTCCTCCTCGGTCTCCGCGTACTGCGCGCGGAAGACGTCGGGGACGTAGTCGAACATGAACCGCTTGCCCTCGGAGTTCTTGAGGACGCCGCCGTCGCCGCGCACCGACTCGGTGACGAGGATGCCCTTCACCGACGGCGGCCAGACCATGCCGGTCGGGTGGAACTGCAGGAACTCCATGTTGATGAGCGTGGCGCCGGCGCGCAGCGCGAGGGCGTGGCCGTCACCGGTGTACTCCCACGAGTTGGAGGTCACCTTGTACGACTTGCCGACGCCGCCCGTGGCGAGCACGATCGCGGGCGCCTCGAAGAGCACGAACTCGCCGGACTCGCGGTAGTAGCCGAAGGCGCCCGCGATGCGGCCGTCGTTGACGATCAGCTCGGTGATCGTGCACTCGGCGAAGACCCGGATGCGCGCGTCGTACTCGCCGTACTCGGCCTTGTCCTCCTGCTGCAACGAGACGATCTTCTGCTGCAGGGTGCGGATCAGCTCCAGGCCGGTACGGTCGCCGACGTGGGCCAGGCGCGGGTACTCGTGGCCGCCGAAGTTGCGCTGGGAGATCTTGCCGTCCTTCGTACGGTCGAACAGCGCGCCGTACGTCTCCAGCTCCCAGATGCGGTCCGCGGCCTCCTTGGCGTGCAGTTCGGCCATGCGGAAGTTGTTGAGGAACTTGCCGCCCCGCATGGTGTCGCGGAAGTGGACCATCCAGTTGTCGTTGCTGTTCACGTTGCCCATGGCGGCGGCCGCGCCGCCCTCGGCCATGACGGTGTGGGCCTTGCCGAACAGCGACTTGGAGATGATCGCGACCTTGCGGCCGGCCAGCCGGGCCTCGATGGCCGCGCGCAGGCCGGCGCCGCCGGCGCCGATCACCACCACGTCGAAGGAGTGCTTCTCAATCTGCTGTGTCATGTTGTCGGCCGCGTCCTCAGTTGATGAACCGCAGGTCGTTCCACCAGCCGGCGGAGACGCCCATCACGTAGAAGTCGGTGATCGCCAGCGTGGCCAGCGTGATCCAGGCGAGCTGCATGTGCTTGGCGTTGAGCCGCGAGACGAACGTCCACATGCGATAGCGCACCGGGTGCTTGGAGAAGTGCTTGAGCCGCCCGCCGATGATGTGCCGGCAGGAGTGGCACGAGACCGTGTACGCCCACAGCAGGATTACGTTGGCGACCAGCACGAGGTTGCCCAGGCCGAAGCCGAAGCCGTCCGTCCCGTGGAACGAGATGATGGCGTCCCAGGTGTTGAGCAGGGAGATCAGGACGGCGGCGTAGAACGCGTACCGGTGGGCGTTCTGGAAGATGAGCGGGAATCGCGTCTCTCCCGAGTAGCTCTTGTGCCCGTCGGGCACGGCGCACGCCGGCGGCGACATCCAGAAGCTGCGGTAGTAGGCCCGGCGGTAGTAGTAACAGGTGAGCCGGAACAGCAGCAGGAAGGGCAGGCTCAGCGCCGCGTACGGGATGAGCGGGCTGTCCGGCAGGAACCTGCCGAATCCGGCGGCGTTCGGGTCACACCCGTTGGAGATGCACGGGGAGTAGAACGGCGTCAGATAATGGAAGCCGGGCCCCTCCAGGAAGTACCACTTCTGCATGAAGACCCGGACGGTGGCGTAGGCCACCCAGGCCGTCAGGCCAATGACCGTGAGCAGGGGCGCTAGCCACCAGCGGTCGGTGCGCAACGTCCGCGCGCTGATCTGGGCGCGCGGCCTGGCCCCCACAGGGCGCGTTGCCGTCGTCGTCATCTTTTAGTTTTCTCCCTGTGCGGGCGCCGCGGCCGCTTCAGCGACCGCCGGGCGGCTCACCAAGCACGGCGGCTTGCCATTCACGACAATGGCCGGCATGACCACGTTTACGCACACGTTACGCCGGGTGAACCGGGCAACCTGCGCAGGGGAGTGTGGCGCGTGGCGGGGGGCTGGCGAAAGCCTTGGCGTCACACTGGGCACAAAGTGTGCAGAACTTCACTCGCGTTGATGCCGGTCCGGCCCGCTCCGCTGGGCGGATAGGATCTCGGCGTGACCGAGCGCAAGCCGATTGAGTCCTGGTTGACCGATATGGACGGAGTGCTCGTCCACGAGGGCAGCCTGGTGCCGGGGGCCGACGAGTTCATCCGGCGGCTGCGCGACTCGGGCCGGCGTTTCCTCGTGCTCACCAACAACTCGATCTACACGCCCCGCGACCTGCGGGCCCGCCTGCGGTACTCCGGCATCGACCTGCCGGAGGAGGCCATCTGGACCTCGGCGCTGGCGACCGCCCGGTTCCTGAGCAACCAGCGGCCGGAGGGGTCGGCGTACGTCGTCGGCGAGGCGGGGCTCACCACCGCGCTGCATGACGCGGGCTACACGCTCACCGACACCGACCCGGACTACGTGGTCCTCGGCGAGACGCGCACCTACTCCTTCGAGGCGATCACGAAGATGATTCGGCTGATCGTCGGGGGCGCCCGGTTCATCTGCACCAACCCCGACCCCATCGGCCCGTCGCTGGAGGGCGCGCTGCCCGCCGCCGGGTCGGTGGCCGCCCTGGTCACGAAGGCGACCGGCGTCGAGCCGTACTTCGTGGGCAAGCCGAACCCGGTGATGATGCGCGAGGGCCTCAACCGGATCGAGGCGCACTCCGAGTCGACCGCGATGATCGGCGACCGGATGGATACCGACATCCTGTGCGGCATCGAGGCGGGGCTGCAGACGTTCCTGGTGCTGACCGGGGTCATGAAGGCCGACGGCGTGGACCGTTACCCGTACCGGCCGTCGAAGGTCGTCGCGTCGGTCGCCGACCTCATTTCCTATATCGACTGAGCAACCTCATCCGGTTAATCGGTCATCTCGGGTAAAGGCCCCATTCGGGTGTAGGGCGCGCCAATATCTCCGCCGGGCGTCTGGTTTCCGGCTGCTCGTCGCCGTACCTTGCCCAGAAGGCTTTCTTCACCTAACCATGGCGCTCAGACCCTTACCCGCAGGTAGGTACGCGTTTGCCTTCCGTCGTAAGGCCCCTACCTGCGGCCGTTAGAGTGATCCGCTTTACATCGCGTTTACGCAGCTCAGCCGGCACGTGATCGAGCTGTTACCGGAACGATGCGTAGGAGTGTTTCCCAAAACGCGGTACGCCTATACCGTCTCGGTAAGACGTGGGCTGTATGAGTCGGCGTCCGAAGGGAGCTGCACGGATGAGCGAGACCACCACGAGTGGCGATCGGCTCGTCGGGTCAGCCGACGGTGACGTCGAGCTGGCGGTGGGCGGGGGTGACTCCAAAGAGACGAACCGTCCGAAGGAGTACGTCGGCCGTTCCCCGAACCAGCTCGCCTGGGCCCGGTTGAAGCGGGACCGCACCGGCATGATCAGCGGAATCATCGTGCTGATGTTCGGCGTCGTGGCGATCGCCGCGCCGCTGATCGAGTGGATCTACGGTCTCGGGCCCAACACGGCCAACTCCAACCTGCTCGACCGCACCGGCCTGCCGCTGGGCTACCTGGGCGGCATCGACTTCACCACCAACAACGCCGACGGGCACATCCACATCCTCGGCGTAGAGCCGCAAACGGGCCGCGACATCTTCATCCGCCTGGTGTACGGCGCCCGTACCTCATTGCTCATCGCGGTGAGCGCGTCCATCCTCTCCGTGACCATCGGCTCGATTGTCGGCGTCATGGCGGGCTACTTCGGCGGCTGGATCGACTCGATCCTCAACTGGGTCATCGACTTCATGCTCGCCTTCCCGTTCATCCTCTTCTCCATTGCCGCGATCCCGGTGATCAACACGTGGATCGGCGACGAGATCGGCGACGTTTCGCCCACGAAACGCATCATCACGATCATCATCATCTTCTCGGTGTTCGGCTGGCTCTACACCGCTCGACTCGTTCGCGGTCAGGTGCTGTCCATGCGCGAACGGGAGTACGTCGAGGCCGCGCGCGCGGCCGGCGCGAGCGGTTGGCACATCATGTTCCGGCAGATCATGCCGAACCTGTGGGCTCCTATCCTGGTCACCTTCTCGCTGAGCCTGCCCGCCACGGTGACGGCCGAGGCGGCGCTGTCGTTCCTCAACATCGGCGTGATCGAACCGACGCCCGACTGGGGCCGCATGATCAACGCGAGCGTCCCGTGGCTGCAGGCCGATCCGATGTACACATTCATTCCTGGCTTTGCGATCTGGGTACTGGTGCTCACCTTCAACCTCTTCGGGGACTCCTTGCGCGATGCGCTCGACCCGAAGTCGGCGAAATAGGCACCACGCAATAGAGGCACCCGCGCCGGGCGGACACAAACCGGTCGGGACGGGAAACAAAGGGAGAAGGAGAATCGCTGTGCGACACCCCGTACGGGCGCTGATTGTCGGCGCCCTAGTCGTTGGCCTGGCGGCCACCGGCTGTGACAAGAACACCGGTAGCACCGGTACGGGCAATGAGCCGGAGAAGGCGCAGTCCGCGATCATTGTCGACTACAAGGGCGAGACCCAGACCCCGGCCGCGCCGGTCGAAGGCGCCACGCCCGGCGGCAAGCTGACGATCATGCAGGAGGGTGACTTCGAGCACCTGTCCCCGCAGCAGATCTACGTCTCGAACGCGCTGTCCTACTCGCTGCTCTTCCACCGCCAGCTCACCGGCTACATCGAGGACGCCAAGGGCGGCCCGCTGAAGCTCGTCGGCGACCTGGCGACCAACGCCGGTGAGACCACGGACGAGGGCAAGACCTGGAAGTACACGCTGCGCGACGGCGTGAAGTTCGAGGATGGCACCCCCATCACCTCGAAGGACGTCGCGTACGGCATCGCGATCTCGTTCTCGACGTACGGCGTGCAGGGCCCGCAGTACCTGCAGTCCGCGCTCGACCCCCAGCGCGCCTACAAGGGTCCGTTCGACAGCAAGGGTGCCGAGATCCCCGGCGTCACCACCCCGGACGACAAGACCATCGTCTTCACCTTCGACCGGCCCCACGCCGAGCTGCCCTACCTGGTGTCGTACCCGACGGCCACGCCGATCCAGGAGTCGAAGTTCAACAAGGAGAAGTACGAGACCTCGTTCCAGTCGACCGGCCCGTACAAGATCAAGGAGTACAAGCGCGACGCGTTCCTTGACCTGGAGAAGAACCCGAACTGGGACCCGAAGTCGGACCCGATCCGCAACCAGTACGTGGACACCGTCCACTTCGAGTTCACGGTGGACGGCGAGAGCGAGACCAACCGGCTCATCGCGAGCCAGGGCGACGACGCCGCGGCGATCATGACGGGTAACGTCGTGCCGCAGAAGATCGCCGAGGTCAAGGCCGACCCCGAGATCATGAAGCGGACCCTCTCGGCCGCCACGCCGTTCGTGCGCTACCTCTACATCAACACCCAGCGCGTGACCGACGTGTCGGTGCGCCAGGCGCTGAACTACGCGTTCGACCGTGACGCCTACATCAAGGCGATCGGTGGCTACGACGTCGCCGAGCCGGCCAGCACCACGCTGGCGCCGGTCGTGCCGGGGTACAAGAAGTTCGACGAGTACCCGGGTGCGAACGGTGGCTCCAACGGCGACGTCGAGAAGGCCAAGTCGCTCCTCGCCGGCAAGACGGTGCCGAAGCTGAAGTTCTGCTTCGGCAACACCCCGGTGAACCAGACGGTCATGGCGGTCGTGCAGACCGGCCTTGCTCGCGCCGGCTTCACCTTCTCGTCCGCGCCGATCGACCCGGCCGCGTTCTACACCACCGTCGGTGACAAGACCACCGACTGCGACCTGATCTCGGGTGGTTGGGCGCAGGACTTCCCGGACGGCGACGCCACCCTCGGTGTCCTCTTCGACGGCACCAAGATCGTCGACAAGGGCAACAACAACCTGGGTTACTTCAACGACCCGGCCATCACCGCCAAGATCGGTGAGCTCCGTACCCTGGCCGACCGTTCCGCGGCCGCCAACCAGTACGGCGACCTGGACCAGCAGATCATGAAGGCCGCGCCGGTCATCCCGCTGCGCTACGACCGGTTCTTCGCGATCCACGGCTCCAAGGTCGGCGGCACCTTCGCCAGCCCGCTGTGGGCGCATTTCAACATCACCGGCATCTACGTGAAGTCCTGACGTAGGTACCGCGTTACGGGCGGGCCGGGCCGGCCCGCCGCCCGGAGGCCAAAAGCCGCCCCGCACG
>JAEZGP010000139.1 GCA_023437285.1 Actinomycetes bacterium
GGCAGGCGCTCGCCAGCGACCCCGCCGTCGTCTTCGAAGGCGGCCCCGTGCAACCCGAGGCCGCCATCTGCCTCGCCCGGGCCCGCCCCGGGCTGACCGCCGGCCGCACCGGCTTCAGCCGCGTCGAGGGTCTCATCGGCACCGTCGACCTCTCCGGCGACCCGGAGAGCTTCAAAGAAGATCTTCAAGAAGTACGCGTGTTCGCGGGCTATGCGGGCTGGGCCAGCGGACAACTGGAGGAGGAGATCGCCACGGGCTCCTGGCTGACCTTCGCCTCCCTCCCCGGCGACGCCTTCGACCCCCGCCCCGACAACCTGTGGCAGATGGTGCTGCGCCGCCAGGGCGGTCTCATCGCGGCCGTGGCCCACTACCCGTCTGACCCTGCGCTGAACTGACACGAGGGATACCCGGTGTGAACCAGGGCGCCGGGGTGTGTACCATTGCGCGAGTGCCCGAGAGCGTTGGCGGGCGCTGGGGGGCCGTGGCGCAGCTGGTAGCGCACCACACTGGCAGTGTGGGGGTCAGGGGTTCGAGTCCCCTCGGCTCCACCCCTTATGAAGCAACGGGAATGCCCCGGCCGGTCGGCCGGGGCTTTTGCGTACGTGCCACAAACGTGCCACAACGACATGTGGATCAATCCCGCTCAGGCTGGCTGGCGCTGCGCGCCTCAGTGATCATCGCGTCCAAGGCGTCGGATGTCAGGTGAGGACTTCGACCGCTTCGCTGGTTGCGTCACGACTGAGGCCAGGTTTGTATAGCCTGAGCTATAGTTGTTCCGTGACCAATGGGCCAGCCCACCGCTGGGCGATCAGGACGACCGGCGAAGTCCGCGACTGGCTACGGGCTCTGCGTCGGACCGACCCTGCGGCGTACCGGTCAGTGAATGCGGCGATCGACATGCTCGCCGAGACCGGCCCGGGTCTGGGGCGTCCGCTGGTGGACACTCTTCGGGGTTCGAGCATCAGCAACCTTAAGGAGCTGCGGCCGAGATCTGGCCGAGACGTCGCCGTCAGGCTTCTGTTCGTCTTTGACCCCTGGTCGCAGGCGGTGCTGTTGGTCGCCGGCAACAAGGCCGGAGACTGGACGCGCTGGTACGAGAACGCGATCCCGATTGCTGAGGTCGCCTACGAGGGTTGGCTTGCCTTCGAGAGGAAACGGAGGGAAGGCTGATGAGCGACTTCCATGACTGGGACGACATCCGCGCCGAGTTGCACGATGGGGACGACGACGCGCTCGATGCGGAACGTGCCCGCACCGAGGCGTGGGTCAGCGCCTTCCACCTCGCCGAGGAGCGAAAGCGTCTTGGTCTTACTCAGCGGCAGGTGGCCGAGCTGATGGGAGTCACGCCCGGCAGGGTGAGTCAGATCGAGAACGGCGACCTGGACGCCAATGAGGTGGCGACTCTCGGACGATACGCACGCGCACTGGGTGCCCGGATGCGGATCATCTTCGACTACGGCAGCGACCTTCGGCAGATCGCCTGATCTCCGCGAGCCTCAGCCGACATCGTGTCCGGTGAGGCCAACCGTTCCCGCGAACCGCGTCGGTTGGCAAACCAAGGTCATTGAGCACTGTCCGATGCCGGTGGGCTGGGCAGACATAGGGGGCAGCGGATCGCCGGCGATCGTGGCACTGTGGTTCGCATGGTGGTACCTCAGCCCACCCGAAACCGAGCAGGGCGTTCATCCGACGTGATGAGCGCCCTGAATCGTTTCGAGATCCGCAAGTGTGCGGCGTTTACCTGGCCGCGATCCTGCGGCTACGGCGCGAGCTGGTCGATGGTCAGGCCGACGTCGTTGAGGATGCCCGGAAGCGTGCCTTTGGCCACGTCGCGGTTGCCGTGTACCGGCACGGTGGCGCCACGTCCGTCAGGGTGGCGCATGACGTGGTGGCTGCCGCTGACCCGGGCCATTTGAAACCGAGACACTTCAGTGCCCGGACGACTCTGACGCCCAAACTGACGGCAACGGCGGCATCAGGCTGCCACGGTGATGGACAGCTCCCGAGGAACGCCAAAACTCTTCGATTAGGCCCGTGAGCGCCTCACGGAGATCCTCTAGTGCCGCCTCCTCGGTGTCACCTTTGCCGTGTGCACCGACGCCGGGACGAAGCTGGGCATGCGCGCCGAGTCCCCTCGGCTCCGCCGGTTACAAAACACAAGAAACGCCCTGGTCAGGAGGCATGCTCCCAACCAGGGCGTTTGTCGTTGCTGGCGGTGCGGACGGACTGCGGTCGGATGCTCTTGCTTCCCGGTGGCCGGTCGGGGACAGCCACCGGGAAGCGCTGGTCAGCCCGCCTTGTAGGAGAGGTACTGGCCCTTCGGCCAGCTGTGGAAGTTGTTCAGCTCGCGCGCCTCGCCGGTGCAGTCGGGCGTCCGGTAGCCGGGGACGCTGCGGAAGCCGCCGCTCCAGGCGAGCATCCAGGTGGCGTCGGCGGGGACTGGGCGGCAGACGCCGTCGGGGGTGGCCTGCCGGCCGACGATCTCGGTCGGGTAGCTGGAGTAGAAGACCAGGCCCGTGTCCGGGCTCTGGAAC
>JAEZGP010000184.1 GCA_023437285.1 Actinomycetes bacterium
GCCGCGACCACTGCGACGGGCCGTACGCCCGGTCTCGCGGGTGGCGCGCGGCGCGCGCCGGCTGGCCCCGCCGAGGTCCTCCTCGACCTCTGCGCCCAGCCCGACCCGCGTACGCGAGGCGGTGGGCAGCGTGCCGCTGAGGCCCTCGGGGATGTCCAGGTCCGTGAACAGGTGCGGCGACGTGTGGTACGTCTCCAGCGGGCCGTCCGGGCCGCTCAGCTCAAGTCCAAGGGTCTTCTCGATGAGCTGCCAGCGCGGCAGGTCCTCCCAGTCGACGAAGGTGACCGCGACGCCGGTGGCGCCGGCGCGGCCGGTGCGGCCGATGCGGTGCACGTACGACTCGGCGTCCTCCGGGCAGTCGTAGTTGATCACGTGGGTGACGCCGGTGACGTCGAGGCCGCGGGCGGCGACGTCGGTGGCCACCAGTACGTCGATCTTGCCGGTGCGAAACGCGCGCAGGGCCCGCTCGCGGGCGCCCTGACCCAGGTCGCCGTGGACGGCCGCGACCGCGAAGCCGCGGAAGTCAAGATCCTCCGTGACCCGGTCGGCCGCGCGCTTGGTCCGCGTGAAGATCATGGTCAGGCCGCGGTCCTTCGCCTGCAGGATGCGCGAGACCACCTCGACCTTGTTGAGCGGGTGGGTGCGGTAGACGACCTGCAGCGTCTGCGGCGACAGGCCCGGCTGCTCGGCCGACCGCTCCGCGTTGATCGTCATCGGCTGGCGCAGGAAGCGCCGCGACAACGTGACGATCGGGTCGGGCATGGTGGCAGAGAACAGCATGGTCTGCCGGTCCTGCGGCAGCATCGACAGGATCTTCTCGACGTCGTCGAGGAAGCCCAGGTCGAGCATGCGGTCGGCCTCGTCGAGAACGAGCGCCCGTACGCCGTCCAGCCGCAGGTGCGCCGCGGCGCCCTTCTTGGCGGGCCGGGCCAGGTCGAGCAGGCGGCCGGGGGTACCGACGATGATCTCGACACCCTTCTGCAGCGCCTCGACCTGCGGCTCGTACGCCACGCCGCCGTACACGGGCAGGACCCGGATGCCCCGGGTGCGCCCGGCGGCCTCGATGTCGCGGGCGACCTGCAGGCCCAGCTCGCGGGTGGGGACGACGACCAGCGCCTGCGCGCGGCCGTCGGCGCCCTCGGCGGGCGAGGTGATGCGCTCCAGCAGCGGGATGCCGAAGCCCAGGGTCTTGCCGGTGCCGGTGGGCGCCTGGCCGATGAGGTCCACGCCGCGCATGGCGATCGGGATCGCGTACTCCTGGATCGCGAACGCCCGGGTGATGCCCACCCGCTGCAGCGCGTCGACCGTCTCGGCGCGGACACCAAGTTCGGCGAAGGTGGGGGCGTCGGAGCGAACCGGGATGGAAGTTTCGGTGTTGGTCGTTTCGAGACTCATGTGTGTGGGGGTGTCCCTGCTGTCTGCGCCGGCGGTCGCCGACGGCTCTCACATCGGGAGCGCTCCACAATCGCAGGGGGCGCTCGGTTTTCGGCGCGGGCCGCACGCGACCGGAGGTCGCGGGCCTTACACGCGCGGCGCGGACGCGTTGACGATCATCGAGGCTCGGTGACCGGGCGTCCGCTGCAACGCACCCCATAGTAACGGTTATCGGGCCGGGTATGGGTATCCGCCACTGTGGCGAATATGACCACGGACGGCCGGAATTCGTGCTGATTCGCCGTGGTCTGTGGCGAGTGTGAACGCGGCCCCGCCGGTGGGCGCCCGGCCGCGACCGCTATTTCCCCGCGTGTTGCCGGGCGGGCGATCAGGTGGCGACGAAGCCGACCGGACGGCTCGTCGTCTCCGCGATCTCCACGTACGCGAGCTTGGCGACCGGCACGATCACCCGCCGGCCCTTCTCGTCGACCAGCTCAAGGACGCCGTCGTCGTCGGCGAGCGCCTTGGAGACCGCCTTGGCGACATCGGCCGGCGACTGGGCGCTCTCCACGACCAGCTCGCGCGGGGCGAACTGCACGCCGATCTTGACCTCCACGGTCGTCCTCCTCGTGATCGTCAGATGGTGCGGGTGTCCGCGCGGCAAGGCTAGCCGATGCGCCGCGCTACGCCGGCCCGCCGTCCCGGCCGGCGATCGGGAAGCTGGCGATGCCGCGCCAGGACAGGGTGGCGATGAGCTGCTCCGCCTCGTCCTTGGGTACGCGACGCCCGCCGGCCAGCCAGAACCGGGCGGCGGTCTCCGCCGCGCCGCACAGCCCCGACGCCAGCAGCTCGGCGAAGTCCCGACTCACGCCGGTATCGACCATGATCGTTTCGGTGATCGCCTCGACGCAGCCCCGCTCCACCCGCTCCACCCGCTCGCGGACGGCCGGGTCGTTGACCAGGTCCGACTCGAAGACGAGCCGGAACGCCTCGCTCTCATGATCGACGAATTCGAAGTACGCCCGCATGGCGCCCGCCACGCGGGCCTTGTTGTCCGTCGTGGCCGCCATCGCCTCGCGGACCTTGGCCACGATCGCGTCCGAATGCGTGTCCAGCAGCGCCAGATAGAGCTCGAGCTTGCCGGGAAAGTGCTGGTACAGCACCGGTTTCGAGACACCGGCGCGCTCGGCGATGTCGTCCATCGCGGCGGCGTGATAGCCCTGGGCGACGAACACCTCCTGCGCTGCCTCAAGCAACTGCTTGCGCCGGGCCGAGCGCGGCAGTCGCAGTGGCCGCCCCGCCGTGTGCGTTCCGCTCGCCGCGGGCATGCCCACCTCCTGGTGGCGTCGTGGTCACGACCCCCATGGTCGCGTCGTCGTCGCGTCTTCTCGCGTCATCGTGCAGAGTGCGCCGATTTGTGCGGCAGCGATGTCTACATGCACACGGTAGCCTTACGGCACGCAATCGAGGAGCGCGCGGTGGAGGAAACGGGACGCACCGAGTGGGCGTCATCGGCTACGTCCGGCCCGGGCGCCGGGGAGGTGCGACGCCCCGTCGGAGCCGGCGGTGTGCTGGCCGAACGGCGTCCACCGCGACCTGATCACGACCTCGCCCTGGCCGCCCGCGACGCGACGATATCCACCTGGACGGGCGGCACGGTGCGCACGTGGCGGCCCATGGAGGTGCGGCCCTGGGCCGAGGCGGGGACGTCGCCGAACCCGGCGTTCAACGCCACCAACGGCCACCACACCCGAAACCTCGGGGAGTACGCCCCGGAGCACGGCGGCGGCGGCGCGCCCGAACCGCCCAGACTGGTCCCCGAGCAGCGCGCTCCTGCCGAACCCACCCAGCCGGCCGGCGACCGGGAGCTGCCGCAACGGGTGCCCAGCGAGCCCGACGTCCCCGAGGTTCCGCTCTCGGCGACCGACCCGCTCGTCGACCCGGCGATGGCGCCCGTACACCCGAGCGGCGAACTGTCGCGCATCGCCGACTACCTGCGAACCGACGCCTCCCACGCGCGGGTCGACCCGGCGGACGGGTTCGTCGAGGCCGCCGTCCTCGACGCCGTACGGTCCGTGCGCGGCGTGCGCGACGCGCACCTGCGCTGGAACCCCGGCGGTGTGCACAGCCTGCGGCTCGACCTGGCCGAGGGAGCCGACGCCGGCCGGGTGAGCCGCGAGGTGGCCCGCCTGCTCAAGGACCGCATGGGCCTGGCCGC
>JAEZGP010000216.1 GCA_023437285.1 Actinomycetes bacterium
GGCCCGGGCCGCCCGCTCGGGCAGGGCGGGGAGCAACGCCTCCGCGGTGAGGAGGTCGGCCACGGTCGTGCTCGGTCCGCCGTCGGAGCGACCGAGGTGCGCGCGGGCCAGTAGCCGCCGCACGTTCGTGTCGACCACGGGGTGGCGCTGCCGGAACGCGAAGGCGGCGACGGCCCGCGCCGTGTACGCCCCGACCCCCGGCAGGGCCAGCAGCGCGTCGAGGTCATCGGGGATCTCGCCGTCGTGGCGCTCGCCGACCGCCACGGCGCAGGCGTGCAGCCGCAGGGCGCGGCGCGGGTAGCCGAGGCGCCCCCAGGCGCGGATCGCCTCCCCGGACGCCTCGGCGGCGAGGTGGGCGGGCGTGGGCCAGCGGGCGAGCCAGTCGAGCCAGACGGGCGTCACCCGGGCCACGGGGGTCTGCTGGAGCATGACCTCGCTCACGAGGACGCCCCATGCCGTCGTGTCGCGCTTGCGCCAGGGCAGGTCACGGGCATTGCGGGCGTACCAGTCGACGGCGAGCCCGGCGAGGCGCAGCCGGTGGTCGGCCGTGCGGGTGGGTTCTGGTCCGTCCGTCGGGACGGCGGCGGAGCGTCGCGACATGGTGGCGACGATTGTTGCACGATGGCGTGGTGCACGATCTCGCCATCACCGTGCTCGGCCATGACCGGCCGGGCATCATCGCCGAGACCACCGGCATCCTCGCCGGCCTCGGGCTGAACCTGACCGACTCGACCATGACCCGGCTGCGCGGCCAGTTCGCGATGACCCTGGTGTGTACGGGCGACGCGGCGCCGTCGGCGGTCGAGGCCGCGCTCGGCCCGCTCACCGAGGACGGCCGGCTGCTGGCGACCGTACGTCCGATCGAGCTGGACGCGGCGGCGACCGCGGCCGGGGGGCACTACGTGCTGAGCCTGCACGGGGCCGACCGGCTGGGGATCGTGGCGGCCGTCACGCGCCTGCTCGCCGACGCGGGCGCCAACATCACCGACCTGACCACGCGGCTGGCCGGCAGCCTGTACCTGGTGATCGCCGAGGTGGACCTGCCCGACGGGGTGGCCGTCGAGGAGCTGTCCGCGCGGCTGGCCGAGTTGGCGGGCGGGCTCGGCGTCGAGGCGAGCCTGCGGCCCGTTGAGGCGGACGTGCTGTGACCGACCCGCTGTTGGCGCCGTGGGCGGCGATCGCGGCGGCGTACGAGCCGGCGACCCGCCCCGTCGTCACCGCCCCCGCCGCGGTGCTGAGCGCGGCCGGGCAGAAGGTCGATGCGACCGACCCGGAGATCGTGCGGCTGGCCGTCGACCTGATCGCCACGATGCGGGTGTCGCCAGGCTGTGTGGGCCTGGCGGCGCCGCAGGTCGGGCTGGGTGCCCAGGTGTTCGTCGTGGACGTGACGGGCCACCCGAAGGCCCGTACGACTCATGGGTGTTTTGTGTTGTGCAACGCCGCGGTCACCGCGGCGTCGCAGTGGAAGGCGGGCCGGGAGGGCTGCATGTCGGTGCCCGACTTCACGGGCGATGTGAAGCGGGCCGGCAAGCTAACGGTCGCCGGCCAGCTTCCCGGCACGGGCGAACCAATCGAGATCGTCACGGACGCCTTCGAGGCCCGCGCCCTCCAGCACGAGATCGACCACTGCGACGGCCTGCTCTTCCTCGACCGCGTGGCGGGCGCCCACGCCATCTATCCCCGCCAGACGTACCTGTAGCCCACCACAGCGAGTAACGAACGCGAAGAGTGACGGACCCCGCCCCCCACCCAACACCACCTCCGACCCTTTGCTCTGCTTACTCAGAGGAAGCGGTCACTGACCTGCGTCGTTAGAAACCAGGCCTCCATCGCCGTTATCACTGTGCGTGCTGCTTACTCCAGGTAAGCAGAGCAAAGGGCGGCGGGTGGTGGGTGGGGGTTTCGAGAGGGATCACGCTTAGTAACCGGATCGGCGGGAGGTGGGCGTGGTTTGCCGTGGAGTGTTGGGAGCGGGGGAGCATCGCGGCGGTGGGTCTGGTCAGGATGCTCACCGCCTCGCAGCCGAGGTCGCGGCTGGCGGGATCAGCGCCAGGGACGCAGTGAGCCGGTTTCCGGACGTGGCTGTGCGTCCGCGAGCCGTGTCGCGGTTCCTGGCCGTGGTGCTTGACGGTTTGGCCACTGTGGAGGCTGGTGCACCGCTTGGGCCGCCCGCGAACCGGGGGAACTGGATGCGTGGTGGCAGCGGCGCTGGTCGGGGGAGCTGATGCGGCGCAACGCAATCAGCGGCGCGTCGCGTCGCGCGGCGGGCGGCCGGCCCGCATAGGGTGGTCCCATCATGCGACTCACCGTCGGCCCGCTGCCGGCCGCCGTCTACTGGCGCCGCCGGGCCGTTGTGCTGAGCGCCATCGTCCTGGTCTTCCTGGTGATCTTCTACTCCTGCTCCGGCCCCGGGGGACAGCCCACACGTGGGGCCGCGACCACGGCACCGCCCGCCGAGACCGGCGAGCCGACGCCGACCGAGCCGATCCTGGTGCCCACCATCGAGGCGTCCCCGCCCGCCGACGACACGCCCAGCACGCCGGCCTTCACCCTCCCCACGAGCGATGGCGGCGGTGGAGGCGGCGACGGTGGTGGCGGCGGGCCCACCGAGGCCGCGCAGGGCGGCGCCTGCACCGACACCGAGATGGTGGTGACCGCGAAGCCGGCCAGCGGCAAGGTCGCGCGCGAAGCCACCGTCGACTTCACCATCACGTTCCGCAACGCGAGCAAGCGCTCCTGCACCCGCGACATCGGCGCCGACGCGCAGGAGCTGCGGCTCATGGACGGGCAGAAGGTGATCTGGTCGTCCGACGACTGCAACCCACGGTCGGGTTCGGCCGTGCGTCGGTTCGCCCCCGAGGACGCGGTGTCGTTCACCCTCACCTGGGATGGCAAGCGCAGCCGCGAAGGAACCGGCAAAAAGGTCTGCACTGGCGCAAACGCCCCGGACATCGGCGCCTATCAGCTCGTCGGCCGGCTCGGCACGGCGTACAGCAGCCCGACGGCGCTGCGGCTGACCTGAGCGGCCGCTAGACGTACCGCTCGAGGATCGAGGCCTCGGCCAGCCGCGACAGGCCCTCCCGTACGCCGCGGGCACGCGCGTCGCCGACGCCCTCGACCGCCTGAAGGTCCTCCACCGTGGCTCCCAGCAGGCGTTGCAGGCTGCCGAAGTGCTCCACGAGCCGGTCCACGACCGTGCCCGGCAGGCGCGGCACCTTCGCCAGCAGTCGGAAGCCGCGCGGCGACACCGCGCCGTCCAGCGCCTCCGCCGTGCCGGGGTAGCCCAGGGCCTTCGCCACCAGGGTCAGGTCGATGAGGTCGTTGGCGGACAGCCGGTCCAGCTCCTCCAGGGCCTCCTCGATCGAGCGCACCCGCCGCCCGGGCGGCAGGTAGTCGCGGATCACCAGCGTCCGGTCGGCGTCGACCCCGGCCATCAGCTCGTCGAGCTGCAGGGCCAGCAGTCGGCCGTCCGTACCGAGCTCTACGACGTACCCCTCGATCTCGTCGGCGATGCGCCGCACCATCTCGAGGCGCTGGACCACCGCGATCGCGTCGCGGGCGGTGACCAGGTCTTCGATCTCCAGAGCGGACAGGGTGCCGCTGACCTCGTCGAGACGCAGCTTGTATCGCTCCAGCGTGGCCAGCGCCTGGTTCGCGCGCGACAGTATGGCCGCCGAGTCGTCAAGCACGTGGCGCTGGCCCTTGACGTACAGGCTGATGATGCGCATCGACTGGCTGACCGAGATGACCGGGAAGCCGGTCTGGCGGGCCACCCGCTCGGCGGTGCGGTGCCGGGTGCCCGACTCCTCCGTCGGGATGGCCGGGTCGGGCATCAGGTGCACCGCGCCGCGCACGATCCGGGTGCCGTCGCTGGAGAGCACCACCGCGCCGTCCATCTTGCACAGCTCGCGCAGGCGGGTCGAGGAGAACTCGACGTCGAGCGGGAAGCCGCCCGTGCAGAGGGTCTCGACCGTACGGTCGTAGCCGAGCACGATCAGGGCGCCCGTGCGTCCCCGCAAGATCCGTTCCAGTCCGTCGCGTAGCCCGGTGCCCGGCGCCATCAGCGCCAGGGTGGTGCGTAACGGGTCGTCACGGTCGATGGGCACGCCGCACAGTGTACGTAGCTGACTACGCTGCCGGTTGGTCGGTCTGGCCTCGTGTTGCGTACCTGTCACAACGCCGGGGCCGACCCGGCGGTCCGCGGTCACGGCTCCTCGGCGAGCGCCCGGGTGGCCGTGTGCAGCGCCATCCGCACGTCGCGCACCTCAAGGACCGTCATGCCACCCGGAACTTCGCCGGTCGCGGCCGGGCCGCAGCCGGGCGGCACCAGCGCGGTACGGAAGCCCAGCCGGGCCGCCTCCGCCAGCCGGCGCGGCACAGCACCCACCCGGCGGATCTCGCCGGTCAGCCCCACCTCGCCGATCGCCACCATGTCGCTGGCCAGCGGCAACTCGTGCGCGGCCGACGCGACGGCCAGCGCCACGCCCAGGTCGGCGGCTGGCTCGGTGACCCGGATGCCGCCCACGGTCGCCGCGAAGACCTCCCGGTCGTGCAGGTGCAGTCGGGAGCGCCGCTCCAGCACGGCGAGCACCATGGCCAGGCGGGCACTGTCCAGGCCGCTGACCGTGCGGCGCGGTGAGCCGGCCACCGTGGCGCCGATGAGCGCCTGCACCTCGGTGACCAGCGCTCGCCGCCCCTCCATCGCAACCGTGATGCCCGTGCCGGGCACCGCCTCGCTGTGGCGGGTGAGGAACAGCCCCGACGGGTCGGGCAGGCTCGAGATGCCCCCCTCGTGCATCTCGAAGCAGCCCACCTCGTCGGCGGCCCCGAAGCGGTTCTTCAGCCCGCGCACCAGCCGCAGCGAGGAGTGTTTGTCGCCCTCGAACTGCAGGACGACGTCGACCAGGTGCTCCAGGACCCGGGGCCCGGCCACGTGGCCGTCCTTGGTGACGTGGCCGACGAGCACCATGGCGATGCCGCGCTCCTTGGCCACCGAGACCAGCGCGGCGGTGACCGCGCGGACCTGGGTGACGCCGCCGGTCACCCCGTCGGTGCCCGGCGCCGAGAACGTCTGGACCGAGTCGACCACCACCAGGCCAGGCTTGACGTCGTCGATATGGCCGACCAGCGCCGACAGGTCGTTCTCCGCGGCGAGGAACAGGCGTTCGTGCAGGGCGCCGATGCGTTCGGCGCGCAGCCGCACCTGGCTGGTCGACTCCTCGCCGCTGACGACGAGGGCCGGGCCGGCGTCGCCGCGGCCGGCGGCCCATTGCTGCGCCACGTCGAGCAGCAGCGTCGACTTGCCCACCCCCGGCTCGCCGGCGAGCAGCACCACGGCGCCGGGCACCAGGCCGCCGCCCAGCACCCGGTCGAGTTCAGGGACGTTGGTCGGCCGGGCCCGGGCCGGCTCCACGCTGATCGTGGCGATCGGCTGGGCCGGCTGCGCAGGTCGCCGCGCCGTGACCGCACGGGCGCCGACCATCGGCGCGGCGGCGGTCTCGACGACCGACCCCCATTCGCCGCAGTCGGGGCAGCGTCCCACCCACTTGGCGGGCCGGTGCCCGCAGACCTCGCACTGGTAGGTCGCCTTCGGCGCCTTGGCGGCGCGCGCGGCGGGCAACCGGTTCGGCTCGCTCGTCACCCGCGCGACGCTACCCCCGAGGTCCGACAGGCGGGCCTCAGTGCTCGGGGGCGATGTCCATCGGGGAGCGCGTCAGCGGCGACAGCGGCATGTCGAACGGCACCAAGACGGTGAGCGTGCCACCGTCGGAGAACGTGAACGTCGTGCGCACCGAATCGCCCAGCACGAAGGCGCTGCCGCCGGGCGAGTTCTGCGCGTCCGGCTGGGTGAACTTGCTGAGGACAAGGTGCTGGCCCTGGCCGGGGACCAGCTCCAGGTAGCCGGCGGCGGGCACCCGGACCCGGAAGTTCGCCTCGCCGGCCGGCGGCGCGGCGGTCGCGCTGGCGCTGGGCGTCGCGCTGGCGCTGGGTGTCGCGGTCGCCCGGGCCGTCGCGGTCGCGCTGGCCGGGGCGGACGGGCTCGCGGTCACCTCGGCGGGCTCGTTCTCGGCCGGCGGAGTGGCCGAGGCAGTGCTCTTGGGGCCACCGGCGAGCAGCACCGCCTGCGCGCCCTCGGCGGTCACACCCGTCAGGTACACCGGCTCGCCGGTCTGGTTGAACAACCGCACCGACAGCGGCACGTCCGCGCCGGGCTTGTAGCCCTCCGGGCCGTTGTAGACCACGACCAGGCCGCGCACGAAGATGCTGGCCGCCCCGCCGGCCGGGCCGACGGTGGCGTTGATGCCGGGTACGGGGGCGACCTGCCGGGAGGTCTGCGTAACCTGGCCAGCGCTGCACGCGGAAACGGCGAGCAGGCCGGCGACCAGCGCGGACCCGGCGACGATCCGGAAGGGGCGGCGCAGGGAGCTGGCGGTCACGGCGGTGTCCTCTCGATCAACCTCTCCAACGGGCTACAGCGTAATGGGCGCCCTACGGGCACCTACGCAGACCCGCCCACCGCCGCCAGCAGCAGCGCCAGGTCAAGGACCGCCACGACGAGTACCACCCGGAAAAGCAC
>JAEZGP010000224.1 GCA_023437285.1 Actinomycetes bacterium
CGACCGGGGTGCCGTCGGCCCGGTTGGCCGGCGCCACCCAGTGGTAGGTCAGGTCGTACGGGGCGTGCACGGTCAGCCGCCAGTCGGCCGCGACGGTTCCGACCAGGTCGGGCAGGCCAGCCAGCCAGCGCCGGCCCGGCTGGCCCCACACGCCGGCCACGGTACGGGCGAAGCCAGCCGGGACGCTCAGGCCGGGCACGGCTCCACGTCGGGCACGTCGGACTGCCACGCCGGGCCGGCGGGCGGCGGGAAGGTGGTGCGCAGGGTGAACGCCTCGGGTGTGGGGCCGTCGGCGCGCACGGCGCGCAGCTTGCGCTCGCCCTCCGCGACGCCGGGCTTGTAGCCCGCCGGCACCCACCACAGCGCGGTCGTCGCGTCCGCGAGGCGGGAGAACCACTCCCGGCGGCGGGCCAGCACCGCGCGGTGCTCGTCACCGTACACATAGGACGTCAACGCGCCGATCGAGGTCCACACGGACATGTTGACGATGAGCCAGCGGTCGTTGAAGACGCACACCGCGCCGGCCGGCAGCGGCAGGTGCCAGACGTAGCCCGGCGCGGCCATGGCGGCGGCGTTGACCGGTTCGAGATTGGCCACGAAGTCGGCGATGAGCGGGTCGTTCAGCGGCGCGAGCAGGCGGGCGACGTTGATCTGGGCCAGGTGGTAAGTCACATCGGACACCCCTCGACCCTAGCTGTCGGCGTCCGGGTCGGTCGCCAAAAATTCCAGCCGGTTGCCCACCGGGTCGGCCGCGTAGAAGCGGCGGTACCCGGGGAAGTCGTCATCCCAGTCGATCGCCACGCCCCCGTCGGTGAGCCGGGCCGCCACGGCGTCGATGTCGGCGACGAGGATGCCCGGATGCGCCTTGCGCGCCGGCCGGAAGTCGGCCTCCACGCCCAGGTGCAGCTCCAGGGCGCCGCCGCGTACCCACAGCCCGCCGCGGGCGGCGAGCGCCGGCGGCTTAGGGATCTCCGCGAGCCCGAGGACGCCGACATAGAACGCGCGGCACGCGTCCTCCGCGCCAACCGGGATGGCGAGTTGAACGTGGTGCAGCGCGAACGCCGCCGGAGTGCCGTCGATCATGACTCCATGCTCGCACGCGGCCCGTCGCCGTGGTCGGCGTAGTGCGCGGACGGTGACCAGCCTCATCGGCCACGACGGCAAGCGTCGCCAGCTGGCCGGCCTGATTGCCACGACGGCCACGGTCGCCAGGTGGCTGGCCTGATTGGCCACGAGGGCCGCGGCCGCGACCCGGAAGCGGGCCCACCGCGCCAGCCTGCACGTGGATCAGGGGCGAAGCGCGGTGGGCGACCGCAAGGGCATCAGTCGGCGGGGTTGCGGCAGATGCGGATCCACCGGTACCCGAAGCCGTTCAACTCCAGGTCGGACAGGTCGAGCTTCTCCTCGTACGCCGTGTCGCCGAACACCTGGTTGGGGTTGTCCGCCTCGGCCGCCAGGCGGCTCATGTCCACCCGCGCCGGCTCGTCGTCGAGGTTGTGCAGGAACAGCATCGTGCCCGTGGGGCCGTCCGCGCGGTGCACCAGCACGGCCGGAGGGATGGCCGCGTCGTCGATGGCCGCGCACTGGCCGGCGCCCACCTCCGGGCTCTCCCGCAGCGTGCGGATCATCCGTTCGAACCAGCTCAGCAGCGAGGTGCCGTCGTGGCGCTGGGCGGTCACGTTCACCTTCGGGTACCCGTACGTGCCCTTGGCGATCACGGGCCGGACGGGCTCCGCGCGGCTGAACCCCCCGTTGGGCGCGTCCGACCACTGCATGGGGGTACGGATGGCGTTGCGGCCGGGCAGTGCCAGGTCGTCGCCCATGCCGATCTCCTCGCCGTAGCGCAGCACGGGGGTGCCGCGCATGCTGAACTGCAGCGAGTACGCCAGCTCCAACCGCCGGCGGTCGCCGCCCAGCATCGGCGCGAGGCGACGGCGGATGCCCCGGTCGTACAGGCGCATGTCCTCGTCGGGCCCGAACTCCTTGAAGACCTCCTCGCGCTGCTCCGCGGTGAGCCGCGACAGGTCGATCTCGTCGTGGTTGCGCAGGAACGTCGCCCACTGCCCGCCGTCGGGCAGGGTGGGCGACTCCCCCAGGGCGAGGATGAGCGGCTCCGCGCGGCGCCGGGCCAGGGCCAGCACCATGGAGTCGTTGAGCAGGAAGTCGAAGAGCATGTTGATGCGGTTGTTGGAGCCGCCGGAGTCACCGAAGTACTGCACGATCTCGTCGACGGCGACGTTGGCCTCGGCCAGCAGCACCGCGTCGCCGCGCCGCCAGGATGCGTGCGCGCGCAGTTCGGTGAGGAACTCGAAGTCCTTGGCCCCGTTGGGGTTGCCCGGCTCGGTCTGTTCGATGATGAAGGGCACCGCGTCCATCCGGAAGCCGGCCACGCCCAGTTGCAGCCAGAACGCCATGATCCTTCTGACCTCGGCGCGTACGGCCGGATTGGCCATGTTGAGATCGGGCTGGAACCGGTAGAACCGGTGGTAGTACCAGGCCTTGGCCTTGCGGTGGTAGGTCCAGGTCTCCTCCTGCTCGCCGGGGAACACCATGCCCTGGCGGCGGTCGGCCGGCTCGGTATCGCTCCACTCGTACCAGTCGCGGTAGGGCGAGTCGGGCGACGAGACCGCGTCGAGGAACCACGGGTGCTCGTCGGAGGTGTGATTCACCACCAGATCGATAATGACCTTGATGCCCCGGTTGCTGGCCTCGTGCAGCAGTTCCGCGAAGTCGCCCAACGTGCCCAGGCGGGGGTCCACACCGTAGAAGTCGACCACGTCGTAGCCGCCGTCGCGACGCGGCGACGGATGGATCGGGGCGAGCCACAGGCAGGTGACGCCCAGGCGGTACAGGTAGTCCAGCCGGCCGATCAGGCCCCGGAAGTCGCCGACACCGTCGTCATTGGAGTCCGCGAACGTCTCCACGTCGACGCTGTAGATGACCGCGTTGTCGTACCAGTGCTGCCCCACGCCGCTCCTCCCATCGCTGATCGTTGTGTTGTGCCCCGGTCGGCGCGTTCGGCAAACGTGTCGGGGGCTCGCTTTACGCTGTTGTTCATGGCGGAGGTGACCCGCGCACGGGTGCTCGGCTTCCGGGTCCACGCGCAGCAGCTCGACAGCGAGAAGACCGACATGGCCGACGCCGCGGTGCTCGACCTCGGCGCGCAGGACACCGGGCCTGACGGCGCACTGTGGGCGCTCGCGGTGCGCGGCGTGGACGTCACCGCGCTGGCCGACGACGCGCTGGTCGGCCTGTGGACGATCCGGGGCGCCCCGCACCTGTACCGGCGCGCCGACGTCGGGCGGGTGGCCGCCGCCGTCGCGCCGTTCTCCGACGCCGACGCGGGCAAGCGCGTCTACGACGCCAGCAAGCCGCTCAAGGCGGCCGGCATCGGCAACCTCGAGGCGCTCGACGCGGTCGCCGCCGCCATGCGGAAGATCGTGACCAAGCCCACGGTCAAGGGCGAGGTCTCCACCCGGCTCACCGCCGCGATGCCCGAGCCGTACCTGCGTGAATGCCGTCCGTGCAACGCGACCCATCTGTACGAGATGCCGTTCCGGCTCGCCGCCGTGCGGGCCGGCCTCGAACTGGAGCACGGCACGTCACCGCCCGTGCTGCGCCGCATCCCCGGGTTCAAGGCCGCCACCCGCGTCGACGCGCGGTTCGACGTCATCCGGGCGTACCTGCGGCTGCTCGGGCCGGCCACGCCGCAGCACGTCGCGGGCTACCTCGACGCGCCGGTCGCCGACGTGAAGGAGCGCTGGCCGGACGACGCCGTCGAGGTGCGCGTCGACGGGCAGCAACGGTGGATTCTCGCCGCCGACGCGGCGGCGCTTGACGCCGGCGCGGCGAAGGGCACCCGCCTGCTCGGCCCGTACGACCTGTTCCTGCAGGCCAAGGACCGGCCGCTGCTGGTCAGCGACGCGGCGCGGGCCAAGCAACTGTGGCCGGCGCTGGGCCGGCCGGGTGCCGTGCTGCACAACGGCGACATCGGCGGCACCTGGCGCCCCCGCGCGTCGGGCGGCAAGCTGACGCTCGCCGTCGACCTGTGGGCGAAGGTGCCCCGCAGCGCGGGCACCGATCAGGCCGAACGCCTGGCCGCCTTCCGCAACGTGCGCCTGGCCGACGTGACGGTCAATTCGTGAGGCCACCATCGGCGAGCACGTGCTAGTTCAACCGGTTTGATGATCCGTACGGAGGCCGGCCGGGGCAGGATGTGCCACGTGGACCGCACCCCTGTCGCCCGCACCGTCGCGGGCCTCGTCGCCCTCGCCGCCCTGATCGCGCT
>JAEZGP010000404.1 GCA_023437285.1 Actinomycetes bacterium
GCGTCGTGCAGGTCGCGCCACGCCGCCGCGCGCGGGTCGCCCACCCCCAGGACGTCGGTCGCCGCCAGCAGGTTGCGCAGCAGGTCGCGAACGGCCGCGACGTCCGCGGTGGCGTCCAGCGCCGCCTGCGCCGCACCGCCGTCGGGGGCGTTCTCCGGCGAGTACGACGGGACGAACGCCGCCCGCCCGTCGCGGACCGACACGAAGTCCAGGTAGAAGTCGGCGGCCTTGGCCATGAACGGGTAGGCGCGCTCGCGCAGGAACGCCAGGTCGCCCGAGAAGCGCCAGTGGTCGGCGTACAGGCGGGCCAGCCAGGCGGCGCCGGCCGTCCAGAACGTCAGGCACCAGCGCGGCCCGAAGTGGTTGGCCAGCCCGTGGGCGCCCAGGTGCGCCGGCACGAGGATGCCGCGCGCGCCGTAGAGGCGGCGCGCGTTGCGCCGGAAGTCGGGCAGGTGCGCGTCGAGCAGGTCGAACAGCGGCAGCATCAGCTCCGGCGTACCGGTCGCCTCCAGGGCCGCCACCGCCGCCTGCAGGTTGCCGTCGAGCGTGTACCCCGACGCCCACGCGGGCTGCCACGTGCCGCTCCACACGCCCTGCAGCGCGGGTGGCAGCTCACCGACGCTGGAGATGATCGCGTACCGGCCGGCGTCGTAGAGCGCGGCGACGACGGCAGGGTCGGTCGGGTCGGCGAGCAGCTCCTCCGACGTGGTGGCCCGCGCGGCGCCGAGGCTCAGCCGCGAGCGTCCGAACAGCTCCCCGTGGACGGCCGCGTGCGCCGCCAGCAGGTCGTCAACGCCGGGTAGCGCGTCGAGCGCGGCCCACGTGTCGCTCTCGGCGGGCATGACTCGCTCGGCGGACGGGGCGGCGGGGCGATGCGTGGTCTGGCTCGTGCGGGCGAGCACGACCAGTTCGGTGACGTCGGTGAAGCGGACGGCGTCGCCTACGGACGCCGTGGCGCCATCGCAGCGCAGGCGCGCGGTGACGGCGTACCCGGTCATGGTGGGGAAACGCCCGCGCAGGGTGAGCCCGGCGCGGGCGGTGACCAGCTCGTGGGTCACCGGCCGCTGCGGCTGGCCGGCGACGGGCCGCAGGCTGAGCGTGCCGGCGATCGGGTGGTCGGCGCGCAGCCGCACGACGACCACGTCGTGGGGGCGCGAGACGAACGTCTCGACCCGCACCTCGCCGTGCCCGTCGTGCCAGGCGTGGGTGACCAGGCCGGACGTGAAGTCGGTCGAGCGCGTCCAGGTTGCGGCGGGGTCGAGGCGCAGCGTCAGCGTGCCGGCGCCGATGAGGGGGTCGACCCAGCGCAACTCGGCGTAACCGGGGTCGGCCTCCTCGGCGATCGTCATGACCAGGTCGGCGGCCTCCTGCCGGCGACCGTCGCGCAGCAGCCGACGCAGCTCGGGCAGCGCCTTGGCGGTCGGCGGCGGGTCGAGCGGGGCGTGGATCGGGTGCCGCAACCGTTCGTGCGCCAGGTCGATCACGATGAGGCCCGGCGCGCCGTGCACCACCGCGCCCTGCCGGCCGTTGCCGCTGATCAGGCCGTGTTCCCACGTCGGTGCGGGGGAGCGGGAGACGAGGCCCCGCCCGGGTACGGCGACGCCATTGACGGCCAAGGTCACCTGGCCTAGTTTGGCTAACGACCAAACAAAAGGCAATCGCGGGGGCGCTGCGTGGACTGGCCCAGGGGCATGGCGGGACGGCTCTGCTACGGCGGGGATGTCAACCCCGAACAGTGGCCCGAGGCCGTGTGGCGCGAGGACCTGACGCTCATGCGCGAGGCCGGCGTCACCATCGCCACCGTCGGCGTGTTCGCCTGGGCGTTGCTGGAGCCGGCCGAGGGCGAGTACGACTTCGGCTGGCTCGACCGGGTACTCGATCAGCTGCACGACAACGGGATCGCGGCCGCCCTCGCGACCCCGACCGCCGCACCGCCGCCGTGGTTCACCCTCGCCCACCCGGCCGGCCTGCCCGTCGACGCGTCCGGGACCCGGCTCACGCACGGCAGCCGCGACACGTACTGCCCGTCGTCGCCCGAGTACCGCGCCGCCGCGCTGCGCATCGCCACCGCCCTGGGCCACCGGTACGCCGGGCATCCCGCCGTGGCCATGTGGCACGTGCACAACGAGTACGGCACGACGTGCCACTGCGACGCGAGCGCCGCCGCGTTCCGGGAGTGGCTGCGCCGCCGGCACGGCTCGCTCGACGCGCTCAACGCCGCCTGGACGACCTCGTTCTGGAGCCAGCACTACACCGACTGGGACCAGATCATGCCGCCGCGCGCCACCCAGTACCTGCACAACCCGGCGCTCGCGCTCGACTTCAAGCGGTTCACCTCCGACGAACTGCTCGCCTGCTTCGTCGCCCAACGCGACGCGCTGCGCGCCATCGACCCGTCCGTGCCCATCACCACGAACTTTGTCCTCGGCGGCTGGGTGCCCGTGTCGCACTGGGACTGGGCCGCCGAGGTCGACTTCGTCTCCATCGACCACTACCCGGGCTCGGCGGCGCCGCTCGCCGCCGAGGAGGAGACCGCGTTCGCCGCCGACCTGGCGCGCGGCTGGGCCGGCGGGCGGCCCTGGTTGCTCATGGAGACCGCGCCGAACATCATCTACGAGCCCGGCCGGATGGCCGTCAAGGAGCCGGGCCGGATGGCGCGGCTGTCCCTGTCGTACGTGGCGCGCGGGTCGCGGGGCTCCATGTACTTCCAGTGGCGGGCCCCCGCGGGCGGCGCCGAGTTGTACCACTCGGCGATGGTGCCCCACGCGGGGCCGGACAGCCGGGTGTTCCGGGAGAGCGTGGCGCTGGGCGCCCTTCACGAGGAGCTCGGGCCGGCCCTGTTCGACGGCGCGGTCGTCGCGTCGGCGGCGATTCTGTGGGACGACGAGGCCTGGTGGGCCTCGCAGGCGCCCGCGTTCCCGTCGTCGTCGCTGGACTACCTGGCCGCCGTACGGTCGGTGCACGGGGCGCTGTGGCGGGCCGGGGTCACCTGCGACTTCGCCCGACCCGGCGCTGATCTGTCCGGGTACGCGTTGGTTCTCGTGCCCAGCCTGTACCTGATCTCCGATGAGGCGGCCGCCGGGCTGCGGTCCTACGTGGAGGCCGGCGGGACGCTCGTCGTCTGGTACTTCAGCGGCATCGCCGACCCGGCGCCGCGGGTACGCCTCGGCGGGCATCCCGGCGCGTTGCGCGACCTGCTCGGCGTACGGGTCGAGGAGTGGCTGCCGCTGGCGCCGG
>JAEZGP010000403.1 GCA_023437285.1 Actinomycetes bacterium
GCCCGGCCGGTGGCAGCGCCTGCGCGACGGCCATCCGCGTCGACGACGGCAGCATCGTGGTGTTCGGCCCCGCCATCGCGGCCGATCCCGCGACGGCCGGCACCGCCGGGGAGACCGGCGTCGGGAACGGGTCGGGCGGCCCGGCGTGGCGTGGCCCCCCGTTGTCCGCAAAGGACGGCGTCGGCTCCTCCACCTGGTAAGCCGGGGTGTAGCGGGGCTCCTCGGCGGCCGCCGGTGGCGCGACCACGGGCTGCGCGACCGCTGGCTGCGCGGCCGCTGGCTGTGCAATCGCCGGCTGCGCTACCTGCGGCTGCTCGGCTGGCGGCTGCTCGGCTGAGGGCTCCTGGCGGGTGAGCAGCCGACCCGTACGCGACAGCAACTCGACGGTGAGCAGCAGGGCGACCGCCGGCCAGGCGGCCACGATCCGCGCGCCGACCGTCGGCTCGGCCGCCGCCACGTTGGCGGCCACGGACGCGACGACGCCCGTGGCGAAGGCGATCCGCGCCGACCAGCGCACCCGCCGGCCGTTGCGCCGGTCGTCGACCATGGCCACCGAGGCGACCACGAGCATGCCGTCGACGGACAGCGGCAGCACGTACGCCACGTCGGGGCGCTCGCCGACGCTGAGCGCGACGCTGACCATGTGGTGGTACGACGACCACGCGGCGATGCCAGCCACCACGGCAGCGGACAGGTTGCTGGCGAGCCTCGTCGTGTTCGTACCCACCTCTGCTCCTCCCCTGAGCGGACGGCAATAGCCGCCCCGACGAAGCAGCCTGACCGATCATCTTCAAGGTCGCCACCTTCAGACCGGTATGGCGTCCACTTGCGCACATGGTGGAAGGTGTAACGGCCCGGTAACCGTCCAGGTGTACTCGCCGCTCACGCTGGGTATCTGGCCAGCCGTGCCCTCCGACACCGCCACCGTGCCCGCCCACACCGCCACTCAGGAAGCACCCGCGATGACGTTCGCCCCGCTCGGGGAACGCCGCGTCACGTGCGAGATCACGTTCGACGCGACGACCGCCGCCAGCCTGGCGCTGCAGGTCGCCGCCGCCGGCCACCCAGCCGACGGACGCGTCGAGACGCTCGAACTGACCAGCAACGACGCGCCGGTCGGCGCGACGGTGGTCCCGGCGCTCGCCGGCGGTCGCGAGCACGTGGTGCATGTGCTGCCGGGGCCGCTGACCGTCCGGTACGAGGCCGTCATCCCGTCGCCGCTGACCAGCGTGCCCGCCGCGGTCACCGACCGCGCGCGCAACGACGCGCTGCGGCCGAGCCGGTACTGCCCGTCGGATCGCCTGGAGGGCTTCGCGCGCAGCCATTTCGGCGGCATCACCACCAACCTCGACCGGGTCCGCGCGATCTGCGACTACGTGTACGACCACGTGGCGTACCTGCCCGGGTCGAGCGGACCGGTGACCGACGCGGTGGATACGTTGCTGGCCGGCAGCGGCGTGTGCCGTGACTTCGCCCATCTGACGGCCGCGCTGTGCCGGGCGGTGCAGGTGCCGGCGCGGGTCGCCGCCGTGTACGCCCCGGGACTGTCCCCGATGGACCTGCACATGGTCGCGGAGACCGAGATCGACGGGTCGTGGTGGGTGTGGGATGCGACCCGGCTGGCCCCACGCCAGTCGCTCGTCCGCATCGCGACGGGTCGCGACGCCGCCGACATCGCGTTCTCGACGGTCCTGTCGGGACACGTCGAGCTGGGCGAGTTGGCGGTGAGCGCGGTGGTCGCCGGGGACCTTCCGATCGACGACCACACGCGGCTCACCTCCCTGGAGGAGCCGGGCCTACCGCTGTGACCAGTACGTGAGGTCGCGGAAGACCGACACCGCCTCAGGGTGTTCGGCGCCGAGCAGCCGCTGCTGGTCGGCGTAGAGGTCGCGCAGCAGTTGCGCGGCGTGGCCGGGCACGCCGGACATGCCCACCCAGTAGGCCAGTCGCTGCCGCACGGCCATGAGTTCGCGGTCGTCGGGCCCGAGGACCCGCTGGCCGTGCAGCACGAGCGCGCGGTAGTGGTCGAGTGCCCGGTCGGGATGCTGGTAGTCGCGCTCGGCCGCCGCGGCGGCCTCCCGCATCATCGAGATCCGCCGCAGGTCCTCGGGCGTTGGTGGTGCTTCGCCCGCGTTCGCGAACAACACCAAGGGCGTACGGGTGTCCACTGTGGCGGCGAAGTGGGCGTGCGGGTCGGTGGCCCGGTCCGTCGCGCCCGCACGCGAGCGGCCGGATCGTCTGCCGCCGAGCAGGCCGAACCGCCGCCGCTCGCCGATCTCCCGTTCGTCGGTCACCTTGCTGGCGAGGCTGCGCTCGTCGGTGACCCGCCCGCCGAAGGTGCGCACCGTACCGTTGCCGGCGGGGATGAGCGCGGGCCGGTCGGAGAGGGCCCGCGCGAGCATGAGGATCGGTGCCGGCTTGACGGCCCGGTGCATGAGGTCCGCGGCCTGCTCGTACAGGCCGACCAGGTTGACGTAGTGGTAGCCGGCGACGCCTCGGCGGTGGACCACGTCGAGCATGGCGCGGGTGAACGCCGTGCCCACCCGCCCGGGGCTGTCGTAGTTGTCGTCGGCAGCCGTGGCGGCGAGCATGACGGCCACGCCGGGTTGGTGCACGAGTCGCGCGATGGACTGGCGCACCGTCGCCTCGACCTCGGGCGGGGCGATGAGTCTCAGGTCGAGCACGATGACGCGGGTGTACGCGCGACTGGCGCCCACGGCGTTGGCGACCTGTCGCAGGTCCAGGAAGGACGAACCGGCGTCCGCGTAGTCCATGGACAGGGCCAGGGCGGGTTCGGTGCCGCCGACGGCCACGACGTTGCCGGCGAGGTACACGAACAGCAGGTCGGCGGCGTCGGTAGCCGCGGCCTGGATCTCGGCGGCGACCGTGGCCGGTCGGTTGGGGTTGATGATGGACCAGATGTTGTGTTCGGGCACGCCACAGAGGCGTCGGTCGGCGAACGTCTCGGCGAGCGCGACGACGTTGTGCGGTACGGCCGGCAGGTGGCTCAGCCCGCCATAGCCGTAGTTGCCCGTGCCGACAAGAACGATCCGGGTGTGCTCAGGGTCGGGAAGGCGCACGCGCCACCACCATTCAGGGCCGCGTGGTGTCGCACGGCGGCCAGCTGGCGGTCACCACGCAGAAAGTTACAAGAAGCAGGCGACGAAGTTAGCGCAGCCGCAACCCGCAGGCAATCATTCGTCCGTACTCGTCTCGGGGTTCCTCCACGATGGACCGCTGACCCTTCCGTGGAAATCGGATGAAATAGCCTCTTATGCGGACGTAATTGCGTAGCGTAGCGGGCACTGATCCATTCGTTCCCGAGGGGGGAATCCATGACTCGCACGCGACTGCGCATCCTTGCCGTCTCGGCCGGCGCGCTCTTCGCCGTCGGCGTCGCCGCCGGCCCAGCAGCCGCCAGCACCACCGCGCCGACCTCCACGACGGTCGCGACGACCTCGTTCACCGCCGGCCACGACGGGCACAGCCGGTGGGGCAGTCACCGGTTCCACGGCGACCGCTCGCGCGGGCACGACCGCGGGCACGACCGTGGGCACGACCGCAGGCACGACAGTCGACACGGCCACGGCCACGGCCGAGACCACGGGCACGGCCACGGGCACGGGCACGGGCACGGGGTGGCGGTCATCGGGGT
>JAEZGP010000406.1 GCA_023437285.1 Actinomycetes bacterium
GGACAACCCCGAGCGTACGGGCGGCGCCCGCGCGCCGGGCGGCGGCGAGGGCGAGCGACCCGGACTTGCCGGCCCCGCCGATGACGGCGACGGTCGGGTCGGTGTCCCGGTCGCGGTGACGCGCCACGACGCGGGTGGTCAGGGCCGGCGCGCCGCACACGTCCAGGACGGCCAGGGCCAGCTCGGGGGCCAGGTCGTCGGGCAGGACGGCGGCGATGGACCGGGCGAACAGGATGGCGTGCCCGCTGGTCGGTACCTGCTCGGACTGCCCGTCCCAGCGCGCGAGTTCGTCGGTGATCGCCAGCGGGGTGAGGGTGAGCGAGACCAGCGTCGCGACGCGGTCGCCGACGGTCAGCCCGAGCGGCGAGCGGGGGCCGACCGCGTCGACGGTACCGATGAGCATGCCGCCCGAACCGGTGACCGGATTGTGCATCTTTCCGCGGTTCTTGACGATGTCGAGGACGGCCGCGCGGACCGCGTCGCCGTCGCCGCCGTGGGCGGTGTGCAGCTGCCGGAAGCTCGCCGCGTCGAGGTTGAGCCGCTCGACCCGCACGCGCACCTCGTCGTCGGTGATGTCGGGCGTGGCGTCCAGGCACTGCGCCGCCTGGGGCAGCACCCCGTGCGGGGCGAGGACACGGTGCAGACCCACCGGCGACGACATACCCATGATCCGCATGCTCCCTTGCGTACGGCACCTTCTACAGGAAATTATTCGGCAGACTAGTGACTTTGCCGAATAATCTCTACTACTCTCGCCTGCATCATGGTCATCGCGCAAGGGAGGTCACCGGTGAACGAGCGCTACCACTACCAGCGGCGGGAACTGGTCGAACCCGACTGGACCCGGTTTCCCGGCTGGCGCGACGTGACCGTGGCCGAGTGGGAGTCCGCCCAGTGGCAACGCGCCCACTGCGTGAAGAACATCGACCAGCTCAAGGGCGTACTCGGAGATCTTGTCTCGGACGTCTTCTACGCGGACCTGGCGGCCGACCAGCAACGGTTGGCCACCATGTCGATGCTCGTGCCCCCGCAGATGATCAATACGATGGTGCCGGCCGGGGCGGACGACTGGACGGCGGCCCTCTACGCCGATCCGGTGCGCCGCTACATGATCCCCGTGGCGTCCGACCGCCGCGTCGACTGGCCCTCGCACCCCAACGCGTCGCGCGACTCGCTGCACGAACACGACATGTGGGTGGCCGAGGGCCTCACCCACCGCTACCCCACCAAGGTGCTCGCCGAACTGCTGTCCACCTGCCCGCAGTACTGCGGGCACTGCACGCGCATGGACCTGGTCGGCAACTCCACCCCGGCGGTCGACAAGCTGAAACTGACCTTGAAGCCGGTGGACCGGTACGCCGCGATGCTGGCCTACCTGGCCGCCCACCCCGAGGTACGCGACGTCGTCGTCTCCGGCGGCGACGTCGCCAACGTGCCGTGGCGCAACCTCGAGGCGTTCCTCAACCGGCTGCTCGACCTCGACTCCGTCCGCGACATCCGGCTCGCCACCAAGGCGCTCGCCGCGCTGCCGCAGCACTGGCTCGCCCCCGAGGTCGTCGAGGGCCTCGGCCGGGTCGCGTCGCGGGCCCGCGCGCAGGGCGTCAACCTCGCGATCCACACCCACGTCAACCACGCCCAGTCGGTCACCCCGCTGGTCGCCCGCGCGACCCGGGCCGCGCTGGAGGCCGGCGTACGCGACGTGCGCAACCAGGGCGTGCTCATGCGCGGCGTCAACGACTCGGCGCAGGCGCTGCTCGACCTGTGCTTCGCGCTGCACGGCGAGGCCGCGATCCTGCCCTACTACTTCTACATGTGCGACATGATCCCCAACGCGGAGCACTGGCGCGTGGCGCTGTGGCAGGCCCAGCAGTTGCAGCACGACATCATGGGCTACCTGCCCGGCTACGCCACCCCCCGCATCGTCTGCGACGTGCCGTTCGTCGGCAAGCGCTGGGTCCACATGGCCGCCGAGTACGACCGCGAGCTGGGCATCTCCTGGTGGAACAAGGGCTACCGCACCCAGCTCGAAGTGGCCCAGGGCATCGCCGACGGCCGCCAGTACGCCTACTACGACCCGATCGACACCCTGCCCGAGGTGGGCCGCAAGTTCTGGTCCCGCGACGCGCCGTCAAGGGCCGCTTGACGACACCGCCTTCTCTCGGCGATTTCACAGCTGGAGTGGCTACGGTGGGTGCCGTGTATGAGGTTGAGGCCCAACGGGTGGTGGACGCGCTGCGCAACCGGGGTGTGCCCGCGCACGTGGAGCGGGCCTCGGTGGCGCAGTTCGGCGTACGGATCATGCTGCCCGACGGCCGGCAGGCGATCTGGGACACCGACGGTACGGCGGGCCTGGAGGCCCAGGTCATGCGCAACGGCGTCCTTGTCGGCTTTGTACCCATGATCGAAGGTTCGGAGCACTTCACCGAGGAACAGGTCGTCGACGCCATAGCGCGGGCCGACTACGACAAGCCGATCGGACGGCTACGCGCCACCGCGCCGCCACCGGCGGCGCCGCTGCCCATGGAGGGCGGATTCTTCCGCCGGTTCCTCGGCGGCTTCCGGGAACGCTGAGGCGGG
>JAEZGP010000504.1 GCA_023437285.1 Actinomycetes bacterium
GCTCCATCGCCGCCGCCCGCGCCACCCACCAGGAGGTGCTCCGGTGAGGCGCGACGGCGGGGACGCCGGCCGGCTCTCCCGCGCGGCGGAGGTGACGGGGTGAGCGACGCCAACGCGGCCCTCGCCGCCGTGCTGGCCGCCGAACACGCGGCGATCTTCGGGTACGGCGTGGTCGGCGGGCACCTGGACAACGCCGGCAAGCAAACCGTACGCCGGGCCGATTCCGCCCACCGCACCCGACGCGACGCGCTCATCGCCCGGCTGGTCAGCACGTCGGCGACCGTGCCGCCGGCCGCGCCGGCGTACACCCTGCCGTTCGCTGTCACCAACCGCTCGTCGGCGCTCAAGCTGGCCGTCGCGCTCGAGGAGGGTACGGCCGAGGCGTGGCGGCTGGCGATCGCCGCGACCACCGGCGACGTCCGCAAGGCCGCCCTCGACGCGCTCATCGACTGCGCGCTGCGCGCCACGGCCTGGCGCCGGGCCGCCAAGCTCGCGCCGATCACGGTGCCGTTCCCGGGCGTACGGTCATGACCGGCGTACGGTCATGAGCACCGGTCTCGGCGTGGGCGCCCTGGCCCGCCGCCTCGGCCGCTACCGGTGGTTCGGCGTCGTCGGCCGCGCGTACGTGCCGCTGGACCGGCTCGTGGCCCGGCTGACCCGCGGCCGGGCGACCGCACTGGGCCTGCCGTCGCTGCTGTTGACCACCACCGGACGCCGCTCCGGTGAGCCGCGCACCCAGCCCCTGCTCTACGTGCCCGACGGCGACGACTTCGTCGTCATCGGCTCCAACTGGGGCCAGACCCGGCACCCGGCCTGGACGGCGAATCTCCTCGACAATCCGGTGGCCGTCGCGACGGTACGCGGCCGCGAGGTGCCCGTACGGGCGGAACTGGTCCGCGGCGAGGAACGCGAACAACTGTGGGCGCGGCTGCTGCGCGCCTGGCCCGCGTACGCCACCTATGCCGACCGGGCGGGCGGCCGCGAACTGCGCGTTTTCCGCCTGCGCCGGGTCGCCGACGGCCGACGGCGTCGCACCGCCTGTCCGACAGGCCGGCCCGGCGACAGCTAACTGACAGCGGGCTGCGGCGAACCGACACCACGCGACGGTCCGGTTCGCCACAATGGGCGCGTGCCGCACTCGCCCTCCCGTTACAACCCCCGCTGGGAGGTTGCCGAGCAGGTGGCCGAGGTCGTCCGGCGCCGGTACGGCTCACAGGTGCGGGCCATCGGCGTACACGGCTCGCTCGCGCACGGCGACGACCACGACGGCAGCGACATCGACCTGGTGGTCGTCACCCGGCAGCCCGGCGCCGGCCCCCGCCCGGCGACCCGCCGGATCAGCGGCGTCATCGTCGACCTGGTGGCGATCAGCGGCGAGGAATACCTGGCCCACGCCCGCACGCTGACCACGTCCTGGCCGCTCGCCGCCGACCAGTACCTCACCACGGCGGCGATCGTCGACCCCGACAACTGGTACGGGCTGCTGCGCGACACGCACCTGGGCCGGCTTGCGGTCGCCGACGCGGCGGAGTTCGCGACCCTGGCCCGGGAGGCCTGGTGCCGCGCGGCGGCCGCCAACGACAAGGCCCGCCGGCTCGCCGAGTGGTACGACACGGACGCGGCCATGCTGGTGCTCGGCGAGGCCCGCCTGGGTGCCGCGCTCGTCGAGGGCCTGCTCAGCCGCACGTACTTCCGCAACAGCGCCGACGCGGTGCGCCGCACCCGCGTCGCCGCCGAGGACGTGGTGACGTTGGGCGAGCGGCTCGCGGCGCAGGCGCGGGAACTGGCCCGCCGCGGCCGCCCGGTCGACGGCGAGGTCGCGGACCTCCTGGCCTGAACCGACCACGCCGCGAACCGCGCAGCCGCGCGGCTCAACCACCGCGCGGCTCAGCCGCCGATCAGCCAGCCGATGAGGTAGGTGGCGCCGGCCGCCAGCGCGCCGAACGCGAGCTGGCGCAGGCCGTTGTACCACCACGGCCGTACGGTGAACCGCGACACGAGCGCCCCGGCCGCGAACAGGCCGACACCGCCGGCGGTCAGCGCCGGCCACAGCACCGTGGCGCCGAGGATGTAGGGCAGCAGCGGGATGAGCGCGCCGATGGAGTAGCAGACGAACGACGACGCGGCGGCCACCAGCGGGCTGGGCTTCTCGGTCGGGTCGAGGCCCAGCTCCTCCTGGGCGTGGACCCGCACCGCCTCCTCCTCGTTGTCGTTGATCCGCCGGGCCACCTCGTACGCCAGGTCGGCCGGCAGCCCCCGCTCGATCCACGCCTCGGCCAGTTCGGCCGCCTCGGCCTCCGGGTTGCGGCGCAGCTCGACGCGCTCCTTGGCGACCTCGTAGTCGATCTGCTCGTTCTGGGTGCGCACGGACGTGTACTCGCCGAGGCCCATCGAGATCGCGCCGGCCACGAGGCCGGAGGCGCCGGTCAGCACGATCGCGTTCGGCGACACCCCGCCGCCGCCCACGCCGGCGATGAGGGCGATGTTGGTGACGAGCCCGTCCATGGCCCCGAACACGGAGGCGCGCAGCCACCCACCCGACACGTCCCCGTGCTCATGGGCGATCGGCGGTCGGTGCGGAAGGCCGGTCACGGCAGGGTCAGGATCTCGTACCCGGTGTCGGTGACCGCCACGGTGTGCTCGAACTGGGCCGTCCACTTGCGGTCCTTGGTGACCACCGTCCAGCCGTCGCGCCACATCTCGTGCTGGTGCGTGCCCAGAGTGATCATCGGCTCGACGGTGAACGTCATGCCGGGCTCCATGACGACGTTCAGGTTCGGCTGGTCGTAGTGGGGCACGAACAGGCCCGAGTGGAACGTCTCGCCGATGCCGTGCCCGCCGAAGTCGCGCACCACCCCGTACCCGAACCGCTTCGCGTACGCCTCGATGACCCGGCCGACGGCGTTGAGCGGCCGGCCCGGCGCGACGGCCCGGATGCCGCGCATGGTCGCCTCACGCGTCCGGTCGACGAGCAGGCGCGCCTCCTCGGACACGTCGCCCACGCAGAACGTCTGGTTGGTGTCGCCGTGCACCCCGTTGAGGTACGCGGTGACGTCGACGTTGAGGATGTCGCCGTCCTCGATCACGGTCGAGTCGGGGATGCCGTGGCAGATCACCTCGTTGAGCGAGGTGCAGCACGACTTCGGGAAGCCCCGGTAGCCCAGCGTGGACGGGTAGGCGCCGTGGTCGCAGAGGAACTCGTGGACCACCCGGTCGATCTCGTCGGTGGTCACGCCCGGCTTCGCGTACTCCCCCGCGAGCACCGTGGCCTGCGCCGCCAGGCGACCCGCCAGCCGCATCTTCTCGATGGTCTCCGGCGTCTGCACGTCCCGGTCGGCGCGCTTGGGCTGCTTCCTGCCGACGTACTCCGGGCGGGCGATGGACGCCGGCACGTCACGCCAGGGCGACACCTGGCCGGGGGCGATCAGGGCACGCGTACTCATGCCGTCCAGCCTATCGCCGCGCCGGGGCCGGGTTGTCCAGCGCTGGCATCCCGTCGATGCTGGTCGTGTTCTTGCGTACCCGGTAGTCGGCGGCGTAGTCGTCGTCGCGGTGCTCCCAGTACTTCACCAGTAGGTCCCGGTCGCCCTCGTAGGCCAGGCGCGGCACGGAGAACCCGCACGAGTCGCTGACCCGCGTGACGTCCACCGTCACCACGCCGCGCAGCCCGACGGTCTCCGGCGGGTCGAACAGGGCGACGAGTTCGGCGAACCGCGGCTCCTCGGCGCGCACATAGGTGCCGTGCCCGTGCAGCCGGACGATGTTGGGCGGGCCCTGGAAGGCACAGAACATGATCGTGATGCGGCCGTTGTCGCGCAGGTGGGCCACGGTCTCCGCGCCGCTGCCGATCCAGTCCAGGTACGCCACCCGGTGCTCGCCGAGGACGCGGAACGTGCCCCGCATGCCCTTCGGTGAGACGTTGACGTGACCGTCGGGCCCGCTCGGCGCGGTCGCCACGAAGAACATCGGCTGTTCCGCGATGAACGCCGCCAGTTTCTCGTCGATCTTCTCGTGCAGGTTCCCCATGTCCCGATCCTCATCCCGGGCACGGGCCGTCACCAACGCATTCCCACCCCTGCGCGGGTGACCCCGCTCACCCGGCGGCGGCGGCCACCAGCGCGGCGAACAGCCGCTTGTCCGGGGTGTCCTCGGGATGCCACTGCACGGCCAGGTGGAACGCGCGCGACGGGTCCTCCACCGCCTCGACGAGACCGTCCGGCGCCAGGGCGGCGATCTTCAGTCCGCCCGGGTCGGCGACGCCCTGGTGGTGATGCGAGTTGACCTCCAGCTCGGCGCCAAGGATGTCCCGGCAGCGCGTACCGTCCAGGGTGCGCACCGGATGGCGGGCGTAGTGCCCGTCGCGGCGCCGGTGCTCGGCCAGCCCGGCCACGTCCGGCAGGTGCTGATGCAGCCGCCCGCCGGCCGCCACCACCATGAGTTGCAGGCCCCGGCACACGCCGAGGACCGGCAGGTCGGCCGCCATGGCCGCGCGCAGCAGGACCAGCTCGCCGTCGTCGCGCCGGCGCACCACGGCGGTCTCCGGGTGGGCCGCCGCCCCGTACCGCGCCGGGTCCACATCGGACCCGCCGGTGAGTACCAGAGCGTCCAGGCGGCCCACGACCTCGGGGTCAGGATCATCAGAAGCCACGAGTACGGGCAGCCCGCCCGCGTCGCGCACCGACCGTGGGTAGGCCAGCGGCAGGGCCGCGATGTCGGTCTCCGCCGGCCCGTACACGCCGCGCTTGAGATAGGTCGTCAAACCGATGAGTGGTCGCGCCATGGGTCCGTTTCCGACAGCAGGGGCAGCCGCTACAGCGGGGTCACGTAGGCGCCGGTGATGCCGCCGTCGACGATGAACGACGACGCCGTGATGAAGGAGGCGTCGTCGCTGGCCAGGAACGCCACAGCGGCGGCGATCTCCGACGGTTCGGCGAAGCGGCCCATCGGCACGTGCACCAGCCGCCGGGCGGCCCGCTCCGGGTCCTTGGCGAACAGATCCATGAGCAGCGGCGTGGCGACCGGCCCCGGACACAGGGCGTTGACGCGTACCCCCTGGCGGGCGAACTGGACGCCCAGCTCGCGGGTCATCGCCAGGACCCCGCCCTTGCTGGCGGTGTAGGAGATCTGCGAGGTGGCCGCGCCGAGCAGCGCCACGAACGACGCCGTGTTGATGATCGAACCCTTGCCGGCGGCGAGCATGTGCGGCAGCACGTACTTGCAGCACAGGTAGACGCTGGTCAGGTTGACCCGCTGGACGCGTTCCCACGCCTCGAGGCCGGTGTCGAGGATCGAGTCGTCGTCGGGCGGCGAGATGCCCGCGTTGTTGAACGCGATGTCGACCCGCCCGTGCCGGGCCACCACCCCGTCGAACAGCGCCTTCACGGCCGCCTCGTCGACCACGTCGACGGCCACGAACTCGCCGCCGACCTCGGCGGCGGCCGCCTCGCCCGCCTCAGCGTTGAGGTCCACGACGACGACCGTCGCCCCCTCGGCCGCGAACCGGCGGGCGGTCGCGAGCCCGATGCCGCTCGCCGCCCCCGTGATGACGGCCACCCGACCGTCCAACCGACCCACCAACGCGCGCTCCTAGTCCGTACTCAGAAAAACGTTCTTGACGTCCGTGAAGGCGGCCAGCGCGTCGGGTCCCAGCTCGCGGCCGAGACCGGACTGCTTGGCGCCGCCGAACGGGGTCCAGTAGCGCACCGAGGAGTGCGAGTTGACCGAGAGCGTGCCGGTCTCGACGCCCCGGGCCACCCGCAGCGCGCGGCCCACGTCGCGGGTCCAGATGGAGCCGGACAGGCCGTACTCGGTGTCGTTGGCCAGGGCGATCGCCTCCGCCTCGTCGGCGAACGGCAGCACGGACAGCACCGGGCCGAAGATCTCCTCACGCCAGTGCCGGTCGGCGGGCGACGTGGCGAGCAGCACGGTCGGCGGATGCCAGAAGCCCGGCCCGTCCGGCGCGGTGCCCGCGAATGCCACCTCGGCGCCGTCCACGTAGGACGCCACCGTGGTGCGCTGGCCGGCCGAGATCAGCGGCCCCATCTGAGTGGTCTCGGCGGCCGGGTCGGCGCACCGGAACGCCCGCACGGCCGGCTCCAGCAGGGCGAGGAACTCGTCGTAGACGTCGCGCTGTACGAGCAGCCGCGAGCGCGCGCAGCAGTCCTGGCCGGCGTTGTCGAACACCGACGCGGGTGCGCCGGCGGCGGCCGCCGCCAGGTCGGCGTCGGCGAAGACGATGTTGGCGCTCTTGCCGCCGAGTTCGAGCGTGACCCGCTTCACCTGGTCGGCGCAGCCAGCCATGATCCGCTTGCCGACCCCGGTGGACCCGGTGAAACAGATCTTGCGTACGGCCGGGTGGGTCACGAACCGCTCGCCGACGACGGAGCCCTTGCCGGGTACGACCGTGAACACGCCCTCGGGCAGGCCGGCCTCCAGCGCCAGCTCCCCCAGCCGCAGGGCGGTGAGCGGGGTCAGCTCGGCCGGCTTGAGCACCACGGTGTTGCCGGCGGCCAGCGCCGGGGCGAAGCCCCAGGCGGCGATCGGCATGGGGAAGTTCCACGGCACGATCACGCCGACGACGCCGAGCGGCTCGTGGAACGTGATGTCCACGCCGCCGGGCACCGGGATCTGCCGGCCGGTCAGCCGCTCCGGGGCACCCGCGTAGTAGTCGAGCACGTCGCGCACGTTGCCCGCCTCCCAGCGGGCGTTGCCGATCGGGTGACCGCTGTTGCGCACCTCCAGCCAGGCGAGCTCCTCGACGTGCGCGTCCACCACGGCCGCGAACCGGCGCAGCAACCGGGCCCGGTCGCCGGGCGAGACCCGACGCCACGACTCGAATGCCCCCCTCGCGCGCTCGACCGCGGCGTCGGTGTCCGCCCCCGACGCCTGCCCAACCTCGGCGATGACCTCCTCGGTCGCCGGGTCGATGACCGTGTTGCTCACAACCGTTCGAACCCCCGCCGAAGCTCCCAGTCGGTCACCGCCGCGTCGAACGCGGCCAGCTCCACCCGGGCGTTGTTGCCGTAGTGCGCGACGACCTCGTCGCCGAACGCGTCGCGCGCCACCCCGCTGGTCTCCCACAGCCGCATCGCCTCGCCGAGCCGGGCCGGCCCCCGGGGCGCCCGCGCGTCGTCGTAGGGGTTGCCGGTGTAGACGGGCTCCAGCTCCAGCTCCTGGTCGATGCCGTGCAACGCCCCCGCGATCAGCGCGGAGATCGCCAGGTACGGGTTCACGTCGCCGCCCGGCACCCGCGACTCGACCCGCAGCGACGGCCCGTGCCCGACCAGCCGCAGCGCGCAGGTGCGGTTGTCCACGCCCCAGCGCAACGCCGTCGGCGCGAACGAGCCCGGCTGGTAGCGCTTGTAGGAGTTCACGTTCGGCGCCAGGAACAGGGTCAGCTCGCGCGCCGTGGCGAGCAGGCCGGCGAGCACGCGCTCGCCGAGCGGCGACAGGCCCGCGGGGCCGTCGCCCGCCATCGCGGGCTCTCCCTGCGGGGTACGCAGCGAGAAATGGATGTGACACGAGTTGCCCTCGCGCTCGTTGGGCTTGGCCATGAACGTGAGCGCCATGCCCTCCTGGGCCGCGATCTCCTTCGCCCCGTTCTTGTAAATCGAGTGGTGATCGGCGGTCGTGAGCACCTCGTCGTAGCGGAACGCCACCTCGTGCTGCCCGTAGTTGCACTCGCCCTTGGCGCTCTCGGGCCGCAGCCCCGCGCCGGCCATGTCGACCCGCAGCCGGCGCAGCAGCGGCTCGATCCGCGACGTGCCCAGCAGCGAGTAGTCGACGTTGTAGAGGTTGGCCGGGGTCAGGTCGCGGTAGCCCTTGCGCCACGCGTCCTCGTACGTGTCGCGGTAGACGACGAACTCCAACTCCGTGCCCGCGTACGCCACCAGGCCGCGCTCGGCGAGGCGCTCGATCTGCCGGCGCAGGATCTGCCGGGGCGAGGCGGCCACCGGCGAGCCGTCGTGCCAGGCCAGGTCGGCGATCAGCAGCACGCTGCCCGGCTGCCACGGCAGGCGGCGCAGCGTGGACAGGTCGGGCCGCATGACGAAGTCGCCGTACCCGTGCGTCCAGCTCGACATCGCGTACCCGTCGACGGTGTTCATGTCGACGTCGACCGCGAGCAGGTAGTTGCAGCCCTCGCTGCCGTGGGCGAGGACGTCGGACAGGAAGTACTCCGCGTGCAGCCGCTTGCCCTGCAGGCGCCCCTGCATGTCGACGATGGCCAGCACAACCGTGTCGATGTCGCCGGACAGCACGCCGACCCGTAGCTCCTCGACGCTGAGAGAGGGCTCCCGCATGGAGCAACCCTAATGGTCTGAACCCGATCCTTAAAGGGTCACGCGATGAGCGCCCGGAGGAGTTCGGCGGTCGCGTCGCAGTGTTCCTCCATGGCCGCCCGGGCACCGTCCGGGTCGCCGGCCAGGATCGCGCCGACGATGCGGGCGTGCTGGGCGTCGGAGTGGTCCAGGTTGCGCGGCAGGACGGGGATCGCGGCCAGCAGCCGGTCCAGGGTCAACTGCACGTCGGCGACGGCGGCCAGCAGCGACGGCGACCCGGCCACCGAGGCGATGGCCAGGTGCAGCCGCGAGTCGTTGACCCGCCGCAGGCCCCGCCCAGCGGCTCGGCCGCCCGGCAGCGGGTCGCGCAGGCGGGAGG
>JAEZGP010000533.1 GCA_023437285.1 Actinomycetes bacterium
GCGCCTTCCGCTGAGCGTCGCCGGCCTATACGACCAGGCAATGCCGTCGCTGGTCCGGCGACGCGGTCGACCGCGCCGCCGGACCAGCGACGGCATTGCCCGGTCGGACGGGCCGGCGACGCTCAGCGGAAGGCGCCGATCGCGGTGAAGTCGTGCTCCGGGAAGACCTTCTTGACGTCGCCGATGTTGAACCGGCGCGACAGCAGCTCGCCGAGCACGTCGCGGACGTCGTTGACGCCCGCGAGGTCGCCGTTGTCCAGGGCGGACGGGGCGAGGCCGGGCCACTTGCCGTGCACCTTGCCGCCGATCATGCCGCCGCCGAGCATCATCATCAGGCTGCCGTGGCCGTGGTCGGTGCCGGCGTTGCCGTTCTGCCCGACGCGGCGGCCGAACTCGCTCATCGTCACCAGCGTCACGTCGTTCAGCTTGTCGCCGAGGTCGGTGGCGAACGCGGCCAGGCCGCTGGCCATGGCACGCAGGTTGTTGACCATGTCGCCGCCGTCGACGTTGCCCAGGTTGGTGTGCATGTCCCAGCCGCCGAGGTCGATCGCGGCCACCCGCAGGCCGACGCCGGCCTTGATCAGGCGGGCCACGTCGCGCAACTGGTCGCCGAAGCCGCCCGGCGGGTACGGTGCGACCGGCTGGTAGCGCATGTTGGCCAGCCGGCGGGCCTCGTCCAGCGCCGACAGGGTCACCTTGGCCTGCTGCACGACCGGGTGCTCGAATCCGGTGTAGAGCGTGCGCAGCGCGTCGAGGGTCTTGTCGTGCAGGTAGTCCGGGCCGGCGAGGCGGAAACCCTCGACCCCGTCCAGGACGAGCTTGGCCTGCGTACCGACCAGCGAACGCGGCATGGAGCCGCCCTCGGCGATCGCCCGGAACGTGGTGCCCGGACCCATCGCGCCGAGCGTACGGTCGAGCCAGCCGGTGCGCACGACCTGGGACGCCGACCCGCGCTCCAGGCAGTCCTGCGCCTGGAAGTGGCTGCGGCTCGCGTCCGGGTTGTGCACGGCGTGCACGGCCGCCATCGTGCCGGCCTTCCAGAACGGCTCCAGCGGCGCCAGCGCCGGGTGCAGCCCGAACGTGCCGTCGCCGTCGAGCAGTCGGCTGGCCTGCACCCCGATGTTGGGCCGCGCGTTGAGGTAGTTGCGGTCGCCGGCCGGCACGATCACCGACAGGCCGTCCAGGCCGCCCCGCAGGAAGACCACCACGAGCGTACGGGTGTCCGTCCCCGGCGCGGCGAACGCGACCCGGGTCGTGACCAGCTGGGAACCGAGCGCCGCCACGCCGACCGCCCCGGCGCCGGCCAGCACCCGGCGGCGGGTGAAGCCGTGCCGCCACGCCTCGCGCTGGGCGGTCAGGTCGGCGGACACCTGCTCCGCCTCGACCCGCAGCGCCGCCTCGGCCAGATTGGGGCCCCGCCGGCGCAGGTCGGCGGCCCGGTGCCGGGCCCTGCCTCGCAGTTGGCTCATGAGGTCACCGCAGCCCGTGGTAGACGGAGTCGAGAATCATCGGGACGAGCAGCTTGGCCTTGCCGTCGAGGCTCAGGTTGCGCACCTTGGTGGACTCCTTCGCGCCGAGGAAGGCCAGCACCGCCTTGCGGTGAGCCGGGCTCATCTTCTGGAAGACGAGGCGTTGGGAGAGCTTGTCGACGTACTCGCCGACGGTCTTGGGCTTGAGGCCGACCAGCTGCTCGGGGTCGGGGTATTTCACGCCCTTGTGCCAGCCCTCCGCCAGGGCGCGGTGGCTGTTCCACACGCCCAGCGTGGCGTGCGCGGAGTTCCACATCGTCTGCACATCGGGGTACCCGTCGGGCGGCAGCCAGCCCAGCGGGGTCTGGCCGAGCTGGTCGGAGAGCCAGTACAGGCCCTCGATACCGTCCTTGGTCGCCTTGGCGGCGCTGCCGGCGCGTACGCCCAGCACCCGGGCGGTGGCGACCATGTTCTCCAGCGGCCGGCGGGTCTTGAGCCCGGTCGCCACCCAGAACTCCACCGAGCGGAACAGCAGCTTGAGGACCGGCACGATGGCGGTGTTGTTGTCCAGGTACGCCTTGGCGAGCCGGTCGACGAGCTCCTTGGGCGGGCGGTCGGTCACGAACCGCACGGCCAGCTTGTGCGCGATGCGCCGCGCCGTCTTGGGGTGCTTGGCCAGGTAGTTCAGGTACGCGTCGCCGACGGCGAGGCCGCCCGACTGTGAGGCGTTCTTGTGGGTGAAGCCCAGCACCTTCACCTTGCCGGTCCAGTGCCGGTATGGCTCGTACCGGAACTTGCCCTGCTGGTCGACCGTACGGCCGGTCATGATGTACGCGCTGTGGCGCACGTCGCGCTGGGTGTACTTGGCCTCGACCCCGACGGTGTGCAGTTCGAGGACCTCGCGGCCGTAGTTCTCGTTGACGTTGCGCCGGTCGGAGCTGGCGTTGTCGAGATAGCGCAGCATCGCCGGGTGCCGCGCCGAGTCGTGCAGCATGGCGGAGAAGCGACCGAGGGCGTGCTTGCGGATCACGTCCTTGTCGTACGGGGCCCGGTTGTCCCAGCCGCCGTCGAACGGGTTGGTGACGTTGAGGTGGTTGGCCCAGAAGTCGACCATCACCTCGTACAGCTGGCGGCTGCTCCACATCTGTCGCGCCAGGGTCGCGTGGCCCAGCTCGTACATGGAGTCCCACGCGTACTGCTTGACGCTGCGGCGGATCTGCGCGGTCGACATGCCCGTGGTCGGGTAGAGGGCGGCGATCCGCTCGCCCTCCGGGTCGGCGATCTCCTTCGGGTGCAGCTGGCGTTCCAGCCACGCGTCGAGCCCGAGCTGGCGCACCGCCAGCAGGTCCGGCAGGGTCGGGCCGAAGGTGGCGCGCTTGAGCAGGTGCAGCGCCGGCTCGGGGCTCAGGGGAGTGAGCTGCACGGCGATCGCCGAGGCGGCGATGCGGGC
>JAEZGP010000672.1 GCA_023437285.1 Actinomycetes bacterium
CTTCGGGTCGATGGGCATGAGGATCGCGCGGAACCGATCGTTCGACAGCAGTGTCAGGGGAATGGGCTCCGGCGCGAAGAAGGCGCAGACCTCCAGAACCTTGGCGGCCGCGGGCATCTGCTCGCGCAGTCGCCGCAGCGAGATGCGCCACGTCGCGGTCGCCGTGCGCGGATAGGCGGAAGGCCGGTCCTGGTCGAGGAGTTCGGCAGGCTCGATGGCGAGCGCTTCGATGTAACGATGCACGGCCATGCCGGTGGCAACAAGCCAGGCTGCCGCCTGTTCCAGGACGAGTGGAAGGTCGCCGAGGTTCTCAGCCAGCAGATCGGCGTCCGCGTCGGAGAGACCAGTCACCTGTTGACGGAGGAACGCGATGCTCTCGCCGCGATCGAAAACGCCGACCTCGACAGCCTTGGCGTGGCTTGCCCAGAGTTGGTTTCGCGAGGTCAGCAGGACGTGCCCGCTTCCCTGCGGCAGCAGGTCGCGCAGTTCCTCTGGGTTGTCGGCGTTGTCATAGATCAGCAGCCAGCGGCGGTATGGCGTGCCCTGTCGAAGTGCCTCCAGGACGGCTCGGACGCTGTCCACCGTGCTTTCCCGGGCCACGCCCAAGGCCACCGCGAGTTCGAACAGGTCAGACCGAGCCGTTGTGGGCTGCTCCGCAGAGATCCACCACACGACGTCGTAGTCCGCCTTGAACCGGTGGGCATACTCCACGGCGACCTGTGTCTTTCCTACACCACCAAGTCCCACCAGCGCCTGTGGGACGACGGCCGTGGGCGATGCCGCCAAGCGGTCGCGCAGCGCCTCCAGCGCGACGCCGCGGCCAATGAAGGTCGCGTTGCGGGGCTGCACGTTCCATACCGGGGGAGGCGTGGACGGAAATCGTGGCCGTCGGCCGTTGACGTCGCCCTCGCGGTCATCGGCAGCCGATGGTGGCAGCGCGAACACCTCGCGCAGCTCGGAGCGTGCGCGCTCCTCGGACAGCACGGCCAGTTCAATCGCCGGCCGATCGGCGAACGGCAGCGGCAGCCGGACGGTGTCAAGGCGGATGGGGATCATCGAGCGAGGCGCGCCGGGGGACGCCTGCTGCGTGGCCAGCCGCCAGACCTCGGCCGCCTGCGGCACCTTGTGGTAGTCATCGGAGAGCAGCACGATCACGCGGTTGGCCTTGCTCAGCTCACGCTCGATGTCCACTCCAGCGAGCGCGCCCTGCGTATAGTCCACCGCCATCAGATGCGCCTTCAGGCCCGCGTCATCCAGCTCGCCGGCCACCCACTCGGCCCACATTCGGTCGACCGAGGCGTAGCTGATCAGCACGTCGGTGGTCAGCGGCGCCCGGATGCGCTCAAACTCGTTGAGCAGCAGGCGGCGGTCGCCTTCGGCGATGGTTGGTGCCTGCGACACGCGGGACCTGGTCACGACACCCGTCAGGCGCTCGAACGCAGCCAGGAGCGAGTTGTGCTGGTGCGGCGGATCGCCGAAGTAGGCCAGGATCTCCTCGTACGCGTAGAACGGCCGGTAGGGAATCTCCACGTCACCCCAGTACCGTTCTCGATTGTCGGGAGGAAGGTCGGCGAGGAAGTCTTCGAATAGCCGACGGGCATAGTCTCGGCCGGCCGCCAGCTTCAGTTGCTCGCCGTCCTCGACCCGCATAGGTACGGGCAAGATGCGGATCGGCTCGTCCTTCCGTTGCCGGCGAATCGAGTGGGCGACAGCGGCGGCGCCTTGAACGCTCTGTGTGCTCATCGTGAAGCAGTCGACGACGACGTCGGGCAGCATCACGGTGCAGATGCCTGCCGCGTCGCTCAGCCCGGTGCGACTGTCTACGAGGACGTAGTCATAGTTGGCGAGCATGTCCTCGCGCAGCGCGCGCAGGAAGGCGGTGCCACCCTGCCGATCAAAGAAGTTCGCCCAGTCGAACGTGCTTACGGCGACTGAGTACGACCGGTCCTGCTTCCCCGCGGCGAGAAAGTCCACGACGCCGCCGTCGCCGAACTGCCACTCCAGTGAGACGGCGTTGCGCAATACCCGGGCGTGGTTGGCAATCAGGTCTGTGCCTGTGCCGGCGTCCGCGGGAGGCAGCATGGTCGCCGCAGCGTAGTCGCGGATCAGGTCGATGACGCCGGGGGTTGTGCGTAGTTCCTTGTCGCGTAGGAATGGATGGAAGTAGCGGTGCAAACCCGGCGATTCCAGATCCCAGTCCACCGCGAGCACCCGCAGGCCGTTGCTCGCCATGATCCAGGCGAGGTTGGCGACTGCCATGGTGCGTCCGGTTCCACCCTTGTATGAGTAGAAAGTAATGATCTCGGAGGACCGGTCCGCGTTCATGTGGGCTCTCCGTCCGTGGGGTGGGTCGGGCCATCCAGGATCGGCCTGGAACGAGCTGGTTGGTCAGGCACCTGGGGATTGACGGTGCCGGTACGGAAGACGCGATTTTGGGCGACCTCGAGGATCTCCTCGAGGTCGGCACTGAACAGGTCCGGCGTTGGGATATGGGCCCGCAACATCACGCGATCGCGACGCTCTATGTGGCGGGGTAGGACGCTAGCGAGCCGCACCTGCAGTGCGGGCGCGTCGGCACGCGTCTCGGCGTCGGTGCTGTTGACGGGAATCATGACCGCGCCGATCCCGTCGTGGTTGTCGTAGTCCAGCAAGGCGCGTTGGTGGGCCGGCAGCGCCGGCGACCACGCGTCGACAAGCAGGATGACGAGCTCGTTGCGCTCTCTGGCCCGTTCCATGCACTCACTGAGCTGGCTGATGTCGGCGACGTCCGAGTCGAACATGCGATCTTCTGCCACACGGATCGCGAACTCGGCGAGTGTCTCCTCGACGTTGGGCCGGTACGGTGCCCAGTCGGCGGCGGAGTCGCCGTAGTACTCCAGCTTGCGGCGGACCGAGGACATGTCATCGCGGGTGCCCGCGACGACAATGAAATGCACGACGGCCCGTGTCGAGAGGCGGGCCGTGCCGACGCTGCGGGGTTGTCGGCCAGGCGGTCCGGTGAGAGGGAGATCGCTCGCGCTGAACGCGTTGGGCACGTCCTCAAGCCGGATTGGCCGGCGCGGTTCGGGTACGTCGTAGGAGTGGGCCAAGCTGACAATGCGCTGAGCCAGATCGAAGACGAACTCGTGGTAGTCGTCGTGAAAGCGCTGCAGGTCGAGCATGTGGCGCAGCCCGTACTTGAGGTATGACGCCGCCGTTCCCGCACTGCTGAGCTGGATGTCTTCGGCCAAGGGATGCGGCACGGCCATCGGGATCCACCGTACGGGTAGCAGGGCCGGCGCCGGGCGTTTCCACTGCCTTTCGTACTCTGCCAGGCGTTTGCTGAACGCCGCCCACTCCCGGCCGCAGTAGTCCCGCCGAAAGTAGCGTGGCGACGTCATCGCGACAAAGCACTTGCAGCAGGAAAGCGCATCGCCCAAGGCCACCGGCCACCGCTGACCGACATAGAGGCTCTGCTCGTCGAGAAAGCCAACGGTGTCGTGCGGGTCCGCGCCCGATAGGTTTCGGACCTCCGTGGAAAGATCATTGAAAAATCGAATGACGTTTCGCGGATCATCCTCCCGCGCGTGGCTCAGGAAGAAATACAGCACGCTCCCCCTCCCGGTGGTCGGAGGAAGTCGATACCTTGAGACCTGGGAAGCCTCCGACGGCACTGTGGCTTGCCATCAGCATAAGGGGGGATTCAACATAAGGGCTTCCTCCGTCTGGACCGCGGGATAGATCAATTGAAGGTTGTGGCGATCTGCAAGTTTCCTTGATCTTTTCGTCGTCCGAAACGAATCATGAAAGACGGCGATGACTGACAGTCGCGAAGGGCAGGTCGTCACTTTCTACTCCTACAACGGCGGCACCGGGCGGACTATGGCTATCGCTAATGTCGCGTGGATCCTCGCTGCGGGCGGTCAGCGTGTGCTGGTGGCGGACTGGGACATTGAGTCGCCGGGACTGCACAGGTTTTTCACGCCGTTTGCGAACGCCGAGGAGCTGGCGAACGCCGGCGGCGTTATCGATCTCATCAGGGAATTCGAGTGGGCGACGGTGAAGGAAACCGAACGGCAGCCTGGCTGGTATGAACGCTACGCCGACGTGCGGACCCACTCGCTGCCGTTGCGGTGGAACTTCCAGTCGGGCGGCACATTGCATTTTCTGCCGGCGGGTCGGCAGAACAATGATTATGCCTCCTCGATTCAGGGTCTTGACTGGGAGATGTTCTACGAGTATCTCGGCGGAGGTCAGTTTCTCGACGCTTTGCGCATCAATATGAAGCGCAACTACGACTTCACCTTGATCGACAGTCGCACGGGGGTCAGCGATGTCGCGGAGATCTGTACCATCCAACTTCCGGACGTGCTCGTCGCCTGCTTTACCTACAGCGAGCAGAGCATCAGCGGCGCGGTGCAGTTGGGCCGCCAGGTGCGTGAGCGATACGGAGCCCGCAAGATAAGGATTCTGCCGGTGGCAATGCGGGTGGACGCCATCGAGAGCGAGCGCGCTGCCGCCGGTCGCCTGCTTGCTATGCGACGTTTCGCGGGGATGCCGACGGACATGACGGAAGCCGAGCGGCAACGCTATTGGTCCCGGGTACAGGTCCCGTACCAGCCGCCGTACGCGTACGAGGAGATCCTGGCCACCTTTGGCGACCCGGCCGGGCAGACGGGTACCCTGTTGGCGGCCTACGAGGCACTCACTTCGTACATCTCTCTCGGTGCCGTCACGAGGCTGGCGCCGATGGACGAGGCAACACGATCGCGGGTAGTGGATCTGTTCCTGCGTCGAGTGTCCAGGCCAGATGGAGAGTCCGCCTGAGTCCTATTCATCCGCGAGGGCGTCACGGCGCGACTTTCACCTGCGTGAGATGAGGCGTATTCAATCAAGTGCGAGACGGTGCCTGTCCACTGTGGTGTCGTTACGCTGGATATGCCGAGCCTAATGGTGCGAGTGGCGCAGGGGGGTGCGGTGATTCCCGCAGGCACGTCGCAACGGGAGGTCCTCGCGAGCGGGGGTCGACGCCTCATGGTGGAATGGTCCGGCGACCGGCGGGGTGTGCCGGTCTTCCTCATGCATGGCACGCCGGGAAGTCGTAGCGGACCGAAGCCGAGAGGCAGCGTCTCCTATCGGCTCGGCGTGCTCCTCATCTCCTATGACCGTCCCGGTTATGGCAGGTCGACCCGCCACGCCGGCCGGAGCGTGGCGGACGCGGCCCATGACGTGGCGGCGATTGCCGACGCCCTCGACATCGACCGGTTCGCCGTCGTGGGACGCTCCGGTGGCGGCCCACACGCTCTCGCCTGCGCCGCGCTTCTGCCGCGCCGGGTCATCAGCACCGCGGTACTAGTTGGCCTCGCCCCGGCGAATGCCAGAGACCTCAACTGGTACGACGGCATGAACGCTGACAACGTGGCGGCCTACACCTGGGCCGACAACGACTATTCGACGCTCAAACGAGAGTTGACCTCGCGGGCGGCTAACCTCGCTGGTGACCCAGATAGTCTCCTCAGCGGACTTCGGACCCACCTGGATGCCGCTGACCGGAGGGTGGTTGAGGACGTCGCGATCCGTCGACAGCTGGCACAGACGTATGTGGAGGGACTGCGCGACGGCCCGTACGGCTGGCTCGACGACGTACTCGCGCTTCGCGGTGACTGGGGATTTGATCCCGGCGGCATCCCCTCGCCGGTGCGGATCTGGCACGGTGCGGACGACCGGTTTTCCCCCGTCAGCCATGCCCAGTGGCTCGCTCGGCAGATCCCGGGCGCGGTGATCGACGTCAAGCCTGGGTCCTCCCACTTCGGCGCGGTTGAGATCTTGCCGGAGATCTTGTCCTGGCTGGCTGCGCCGCCGCGGTAAGGCGCCGGGCTAGTGGCCGACCTCGCAGAGCTGGTCGATCCCGGTGAGCTCCAGCAGGTGCCGGATGTGCGCGCGGGGTCGCAGCAGCCGCAGGCGGCAACCGGCCCGGGCCGCCGCCTGGTGTGCGCCGACGATCGTGGAG
>JAEZGP010000692.1 GCA_023437285.1 Actinomycetes bacterium
CGCCCGCCTCGGCCTCGTCGCCGCCGACCGGGGCGCCGACGCGCTCACGGTCGCCGGCTGGTCCGGGCCGGTCAACCACACCTACGACACCGCCCTGATCTCGGCGGTCGTGCGCTCGTGGGAGGACCGCTTCGGCGCCCGCGTCATCGCGGTCGGCTTCGCCACCCTGACGCTGAGCGTGGCCGCTCCGCCCCTCGATGCGGCCCAGGCCCGCGCGGTCGCGTACGAGCACCTGGCGTTCTGCCCGGACAACGTCTGGCAGGGGGCGGGCTCGGTGGCCGACTATTCGGAGACCCTCCTCGGCGCCCCCACCTGGTCCTTCTGGTGGGACTGAGACCGGCCCGCCGAAGCGGCGGGGTGCGTCAGTCCGCGAGGCGGAACAGCAGGGTCGTCTTCCAGCTGTTCATGTCGGGCTCGACGGCCGGGTCGGTGCGGTAGGACTCCAGGCGGCAGCCCCACACGTCGCCCTCGTCGGTGCTGCGCTTGTCGAACGTCAGGCCCTCCTCCGCCGCCCAGGCGAGCAGGTCACGGGTCACGTCGGCGAGCCGGTCGGGGTGCCCGACGTGCGTCACTGTCGCGTACCGGCCCGCGGGCAGCGTGCCGGCGATGAACTCGCCCTCCCCGTCCAGGGGCGCGGGCACGGGCCAGCCGGCCTCTATGACCATCGTGCCGGCCATGTCGATGACGTCGTACTTGAGGAATGGCGCGTCGGCCGGCGCGATGTTCTGCGCGGCGAGCCAACGGAAGACGTCCGGGATGCGGTCGGCCACCGTGGCGATGGTGCCCATCGTGACGCGGCCCCGGATGGCGATGTAGGGCTGCGCCGCCCGCTCGACAACGGACGGTACGGCGGAATCGCTGACCATCACCAGACGATACCCGCTTCGCGCGTTGTGATGGTCGATGCGACGTTCTAGCGTCACACGGGTGAGAGAGCTGCTGCCGGCGCTGCCGGAGGACTGGGACCGGTGCCTCGCCGTCGCCGCGCACCCCGATGACATCGAGTACGGGACGGCCTCGGCCGTCGCGCGGTGGACCGCGCAGGGCAAGACCGTCACGTACCTGCTGGCCACGCGCGGCGAGGCGGGCATCGACGGGATCAGCCCCGAGGAGGCGGCGCCGCTGCGCGAGGCGGAGGAGCGCGCCGGCGCGGCCGAGGTCGGCGTCGACGTCGTGGAGTTCCTCGACTACCGCGACGGCATGATCGAGGGCGGGCTGGCCCTGCGCCGCGACATCGCCCGGGCCATCCGCCGGCACCGCCCGGAGGTCCTGGTGACCGGCGCGTTCTCCATCCGCATGGTCGGCGGCCTGACCAACCAGGCCGACCACCGGGTGGTGGGCCTGGCCGCGCTCGACGCGGCACGCGACGCCGGCAACCGGTGGATCTTCCCCGAGTTGCTGACGGAGGAAGGTCTCGAGCCGTGGGGCGGCGTGCGGTTCGTCTGCCTGGCCGGCGCCGAGACGCCCACGCACGGGGTCGACGTGACCGGCGAGCCGCTGCAGCGCGGGATCGCGTCGCTGGCCGCCCACGCGCAGTACACGGCCGGCCTCGGCGATGGCGGCTTCGAGCCGGGACCCTTCCTCACCTGGATCGCGGAGGGCAGCGGCTTCGCCATGGGCGTGGAGCAGGCGGTCCTGTTCGACGTGCACGAGCTGATCGCGTCGGGCCCGCCGCCGTGGGAGACGGGTTCCTGATCAGACGCGGCGCCGCCGATTACCGCCGACCGGCGGCGCCGCTTGCGGCCGACCGGCACGGTTGGCCGCGCCTGACTCGCGGTGATCACGAGCGGCGGGCCGTCACCGGGTAGTGCCGGCCGCGCTGGCCAGGCCGGGCAGCAGGTGTTCGATGGTGTAATCGATGCTCAGCGGGGTCACCAGCCGTAGGGCCACGTACTGGTCGCGGGTCAGCGCCAGGTAGCCGCCGCGCTCGACGACGGGCAGCCCGGCGAACGCCGGCTCGCGCTCCAGCAGGGGCCGCAGCGACGCGTCGGGGAAGTACAGGGCCAGCACGTCGGTGGGCGTGAGGGTGCCGACGGCGGCCAGCGGGTACATCTTGGGCGAGGTGGCACCGGTCGTGGTGGCCACGGCCGGGCTGAGGGTCAGGCCCAGGTCGGTGAGCAGCCGCACGGTCGGGTCGGCCGGCGAGCGCAGCACGCCGATCCCGGCGGCGTCCCACATCTGCCCCAACGCGAACCGTTTGCCGGCCAGCTCCGGGTGGGCGGCCCGGGTCGCGGCCAGCTTGGCCTGGGTGTCCAGGATGACGGCCTCGCCCTTGTCGACGAGCCCGACCGCCCTGGCGACCTGCCGGACGGTGACCTCCCACGGGTCGGCGCCCCTGGCCTGCTCGTACGCGGTGGTCGGCACGATGGCCGCCATCCGCTGGTACTGCGCCTCGATCGCCCAGTACGCCCCGGCGAGCACCAGGTCGGGGTTGAGCCCGAGGACCTCGTCGGGGTTGTACCCGTTGTCGCCGGTCCGCAGCACGACCGGTTCGCCGGTGAGCAGCGGCGCGGTCCACACGCTGACTCCCCCCTCGGGGCCGGTCGATTCGCCCACGGCCACCGGCTGCAGGCCGAGCAGCAGCAGCGCGTCGAGGTCCGCGGCGGACAGCGCCACGATGCGCTTGGGCGGGGCCGGGATGACGGTCGTACCGAGAGCGTGCGTGACGCGTACCGGGTAGCCCGGCCCGCCCGGCTGCCGCGCGGTCGACGACGGCGGGTTGGTCGCGCTCACGCACCCGGCCGTGAGCAGGGCAAACAGCACCGTCGCGACGAGGGCGCCCCGCCGGGCCATGGCGTTCGCGTTCCACACAGGGCCGAGTATGTCAGCCGGTGGGTCCGGCCCCGGACGCCCCGCCGCCCGGCCGGGCCGGGATGCCCTGCCGACCGTGCGGACCCGACCCGCAAGATCGTCACCCCGAGCGATGCCCTACAAGATCGCCATTTCGGGTACGCGGGTGGCGGTTTCCTCCGCGCTTCCAACCCGAAACAGCGATCTTGCGGCGCGGCACCACGCACCTGCACCGGAAACAGCGATCTTGCGGCGCGGCACCGCGCGTTTGCACCTCAAACAGCGATCTTTCTGCGCGGCACCGCGCGCTTGCACCTCAACAGCGATCTTTCTGGGCGCCACCACGCGCTTGCACCTCAACCGGCGATCTTGGCCGGGCCGGGCGAGGCGGGGCCGGCCCCGGATAGCCCGCCGACCGGGCGGGCCAGGCCCAACCCTGCAAGATCGCCATTTCGGGTACGCGGGCGGCAGTTTCCTCCGCGCTTCCGACCCGAAACAGCGATCTTGCTGCGCGGCACCACGCACCTGCACCTCAACCGGCGATCTTTCTGCGCGGCACCGCGCGCATGCACCTCAACCGGCGATCTTGACCGGGCCGGGCGAGCCGGGCAGGGCGGGCCGGGC
>JAEZGP010000033.1 GCA_023437285.1 Actinomycetes bacterium
GCGGCCACCGCCACGTCGGCGGCCGCGGCCAGCAACGCGCCGCCGGTGCCCTGCCCCGGCGGGGTCGCGTCCAGCGTGACGACCTCCAGGCCGTACTCCTCGGTCAGGTGGTAGGTGAGCGCGCCGCACAGCCCGCCGGCCCGGTACGCCAGCAGCGCCGGCAGCGTCACGGCGTCGTACAAGACCCCGTGCGCGGCCACGGTCGTGCCGCCCCACGAGGCCGTGAGCAGCGCCGCCAGCGCGTCACGGTCGTCGGATCCCGCAGGCCGGATCACCAGCATCCGCTCACCTGTCGCCGGTGTGGTCAGTCAGCCCGCCGCCGATACCGCGCGTCATATTGTTCACCGTACGATCGGCGCGTAAGACCCTGAAGTCCGGCTCAGGCCCCGCCGGTGGCGTGCCGGTCGGGTGCGGTGGCGGTCACGGCCCTGCTGGTCTCGGTGGCCGAGGGGTTCGGGATGCCCGGGTGGGCTCCTTCGACCTCCCAGGTGAACGGGGCGAAGTTGTCGTCGGGGTCGCGCCAGTGGGCCTTGCGTTTGGCGTAGATGACAAACGGGGCGGCCACGGCGATCAGGGTCAGCCCGACGAGCAGGCCCACGTAGAGAGCGGGGCTGCCTACGTTGATCTGGTCGGGCGGGATGAAGCTGAACCCGAAGGCGATCAGTGAGGCGATCAGCCCGGCGCCGCCGATGATCCACATGCCGGCACTGCCGCCGGGCACCCGGTAGGGTCGGGGCCGGTTGGGCTGGCTGTACCGCAAATAGATCGCGGCGGCGAACATCAGGATGTACATGATGAGATAGAGGATCGCGGTGAGCTGGCTGAGGATCTGGTAGACGGCCTGCACCGATGGTAGAACCACGAACAGTACCGACAGCAAGGTCACGACCAGGCCCTGCAGCAGCAGGATGTGGGTGGCCATGCCGCTGGCGTTGGTGACCTGGAAGAAGCGCGGCAGGTAGCCCGCCTTGGCCACCGCGAGCAGACCGCTGGACGGTCCGGCGACCCAGGTGACGATGCCGGCCAGCACGCCCACGGCCAGCGCCGCGGCGATGATCGGCCCGGCCCAGGAGATGCCGGCCCAGGCGAACATGTCGTTGTAGGCGGTCAGCAGGCTCTGGGTCAGGTTGATGTCGGCCTGCGGCACGACGAACGCGATAGCCAGCGTGCCGAGCACGAAGATGACCACGGTGCCGGTAGCGGCGATCATGACGGCGATCGGGTAGTTGCGGGTGGGGTCCCGGACCTCCTTGACGTGGATCGCGTTCATCTCCATCCCGGCGTAGAACAGGAAGATCGACGCGGCGAGCACGACGTTGCTGAACTTGGAGAAGTCCGGTATCACGTCACCCCAGCGCAGTGGGATCTGGGACTTGTTGCCGGCGATGAGATAGCTGAACCCGAGCACGATGAGGATGATCGCCGGGATGATGGTGCCGATGATGCCGCCCCACTTGGCGATGCGGGCGAACGCGCCGACACCGCGCCAGGCGATCGCGGTGGCCAGCCAGTAGACGACCAGGACGGCGACCAGGACGAACAGTTGCTTGCCGGCGAGCTTCTCGTCGAAGCTGGTTTTGGGGCCGGTGTAGGCCAACGACACCGCGCCGAAGGTCAGCGTGGTCGGGAACCAGATGATGACCTGGGTGAACAGCATGAACATCGCCAGGAACGCCCACCGGCCGCCGAACGCCTCGCCCACCCAGCGGAACACACCACCCTTCTCCGGCCAGCCGGTCGCTAGTTCGGCGGCCACCAACGACACCGGCACCAGGAAGAACGCGGCCGCGAAAAGGTAGTAGAAGATCGACGACAGGCCATACTCGGCCTCGGCGGGCAGACCGCGCAGACTCACCACGGCCACGATGTTGAGCAACGCGAGCCCGACAACGGTGATCTTCGCGGTCGAGGGCGCCTTCGACCGGGTGGACTTGGTGACATCGGACATGGCCTACCCCCGTGCCGTTTCGATGCCTCGGTGAGATGGTCGCTTAAGACACCGACCGCTTTTCCGAGCGGCCCAGTGTGGCAGTGCCAGTGACATATCGAGCTTAGTGCGGCAAACTCCGCGAGGATGCAATTCACCGAACCTGCCGACCATGGCTCCGGCCGCTATATACCCACCGTCAGGCCCTGACCGCCGCACGCGTTCGAGCAGGTGAGAGGGCTAGCACTCGACCAGGCATGACGTCGGTCGATTTCTGCGCGTACCCACCCGGGGCCTGTCTAGCCTCAAGAGAAGCACCAATAGTCCGAACTCATCGCTGCCCTTATTCCGGGAGTGCGACATGGCGGTAACCCTGCACCTGGAAAACGTCGACGCCCGCGAAACCGTCGAACTCAATCCGGTCTTCGCGCGTCCCGGCGAAGCCACGGAACTATCGCGGTACTCGCTGCCGGCGAGCGAGTCCCTGCCGGAAACGGCGTATCAGATCGTGCACGACGAGGCGATGCTCGACGGCAACTCGCGGCTCAACCTGGCCACCTTCGTCGGCACGTGGATGGACGACCACGCCCGCAAGCTCTACAACGACGCGTTCGACAAGAACATGATCGACAAGGATGAGTACCCGGCGACCGCTGAGGTCGAGACGCGGTGCTGGACCATCCTCGCCGACCTGTGGCACGCGCCTGATTCCAAGAACACCATCGGCACGTCGACCATCGGGTCGTCGGAGGCGTGCATGCTCGGCGGGCTGGCCCTCAAGCGGCGCTGGCAGCTGCGGCGCCGGGCCGACGGAAAGTCCACCGACAGGCCCAACCTGGTGATGTCCACCGCCGTGCAGGTGTGCTGGGAGAAGTTCTGCAACTACTTCGACGTCGAGATGCGACAGGTGCCGATCTCGTTGGAGCACAAGGTCCTCGACGGTAACGACCTGGAGAAGTACGTCGACGAGAACACCATCGGCGTAGTGGCCATCATGGGGGTCACCTACACCGGCATGTACGAGCCGGTGGCCGAGATCGCCGCGGCCCTCGACCGGGTACAGGAGTCCACCGGCCTGGACATCCCCATCCACGTCGACGGCGCGTCCGGCGGGTTCATCGCGCCGTTCATCCAACCCGACCTGGCGTGGGACTTCCGCGTGCCCCGGGTGGCGTCCATCAGCACCTCCGGGCACAAGTACGGCCTGGTGTATCCCGGTCTCGGTTGGGTGGTGTGGCGTGACCTGAAGTCACTGCCCGAGGACCTCATCTTCCGGGTGTCCTACCTGGGCGGTGAGATGCCGACCTTCGCCCTCAACTTCTCCCGGCCCGGTGCCCAGGTGCTGCTGCAGTACTACCTGTTCCTGCGGCTGGGGTTCGACGGCTACCAACGGGTGCAGCAGGCCTCCCACGACGTGGCGACCTACCTGTCGGCCGAGATCGCCAAGCTGCCGCAGTTCGACCTGTGGAACGACGGCAGCGACATCCCGGTGTTCGCGTGGAGCCTGAAGAAGGGTTACACCGACAAGTGGAACCTGTACCACCTGTCCGATCGCCTGCGCAGCAAGGGATGGCTCATCCCGGCCTACCCGATGCCCGACGACCTCACGTCGCTGACCGTGCAACGCGTCGTGGTACGCAACGGGTTCAGCCGCGACCTGGCCTCGGCGTTCCTGGCGGACCTGAAGATGGAAGCGGACTATCTGGACGCGCTGAGCGGACCGCTGCCCACCGAGGGCCAGTCCCCCGCGTTCCACCACTGACGGCCGTGTGCATGGCCGCGCCGGCCGCCCCGTCAGGGCCGACCGACGCGGTAGTGCAGGTGGGTGGCGTTCGGCGACTCGACGACCCCGACGATCTCCAGGCGGCGCACGTGGTCACCGATGTGCTCGAACAGGCGACGTCCGGCGCCCATCAGGACCGGCGCGATGTGCAACGCGATCTCGTCGACCAGGCCCGCCGCCAGGTACTGCTGGACGACCCGCGCGCCGCCGGCGATCACCACGGGGCGCTGCCCCGCCGCCTGTCGTGCCCGCTCCAGCGCCGCCTCGATGCCGTCGGTGACGAACGTGTACGACGACGTGCCCACCTCACGGCGCGGATGGGGGCGCGAGGTCACCACGAACACCGGCTGCGGGAAGGCGACCTCGTCGCCCCAACCGTCCACCACGTCGTACATGCGCCGGCCCACGATCACGGCGCCGTAGCGGGTGTGCAGGGCCTCGACGGCCGCCCGGTCGGCGCCGGACGCCTCGAACGTGGTGCCCTTGTCGTACGTCCACTCGCCGCCCATGATCCAGTTGTGGATCGGCTCGCCGCCCTCGCCGAGGCCGCGGCCCATCCCCTCGTTGGGTCCCGCAACGAACCCGTCCACGGACATCGTGATGTCCACGACCACCGAACCAGCCATGCCCCCGCTCCCCTCGTGTCCGCCCCACCCTAGGGAGGTCCCCCGACACTTTGTGTCGGTGCCTGGTGCCAGGATGTCGCCGTGATCGACGACACCGAACTGTTGGCCCGGGTCGCGCAGCGCGCCGCCGAGGACGACCTCGACGTGGCGCCGGGCGTCGACGCGGCCGCCCTCGAATCCGCGCGCACGCGGCTCGGCTTCGCGCTGCCCGACCTGCTCGCCGAGGCGTACCGGCAGGTGGGCAACGGCGGCTTCGGCCCGGAGGAGTGCCTGCTCCCCCTCGACGGCGAGGGATCGGTGGTGAGCACCTACCTCGACTTCCGGGAGACCTACGCGGGCTCCGAATGGGCGTGGCCCGAGGGCGTGCTACCGATCATGACGTGGGGCTGTGGCATGTACGCGTGCGTCGACTGCCGCAGCGACGACGCGACGGTGCTGCTCTTCGAGCCCAACCCGGGCGACCCGGACCTCGCCTGGCACGTCGACGCGCCCAGCCTGGCCGCGTGGTTCACCCACTACGTCGAGGACACCGGCTGGTGGGTGGCCGCCGAACGGGGCGAGGAGTTCGCGCCGATGCCACCCTGGCCGCACGCGAGCGCCCGCGCGTGACACCGGGCGGGCGGCGGCACCGCTCGCGCGGCGACGCCGTCACGGTTGAACCGTCGGGAGTGGAGGCCGGGTCCGTCTGCGGGAAGAAGGGCCTGGCGGGCGGCGGTGAGCACGACCAGCGCGCCAAGGAGCGCTCCCGTCTGCGAACTGGCTAACCGTACTCCCGCCGCCGCACGCCCGGGCATCCATCGACATCGCATCGATGGCGTTGCCCGACCGCGCGTGCGAAGCGTAGACCGCCGCGAGTGCGAACCGCACCGGCCGAGTGGGCAGGGTTGCCGCTTTGTGACCCGAGCGTGATCTTCTGACCCGTGCCCCGCCGTTGTGGCGCGCGGCAGGGGAAAGCAAACTTGCACGGTGACCGACTCGCTGTCCGACCCCACCGGCGACGCCGCCGAGCACCTGCGCATGCTCGTCAACGACTTCGGCCCCCGCGTGCTCGACGACCGTACCGCCCTGGACAACATGCTGTCCGACCTGTTCGCGGACATGCCGCGCGAGCGACGCATCGTCGAGGCCGCGGCGGGCGCCGGGGTGGCGGGCCGGCTGACGACCCAGGTCGGGCAGGGCACTCCCGTGTCGACCGCGGTCGCCAACGTCTCGCGCATCCTCAGTGACGAGTACTCGTTGACGCCGAACGCGGCCGACTGGGTGGTCGGCACGTATGCGCAGGCGCTGGGCCTGGCCCCGGCGGACCCGACGCCGCCGCCCGCCTCGACACCCCCGGCCGGCGGTGCGGAGGCG
>JAEZGP010000055.1 GCA_023437285.1 Actinomycetes bacterium
CACGACCTTGCCCTGCCGGCGTCCGCCGGTCTTCTCCTTCTCCATGTACGGCTCGAGGTAGGCCACGGAGCGCTTCATGACGCGGGCGCTCTTGACCACCTGGGGCAGGAACATCTTGCCCGCGCCGAACAGGTCGCCGACGACCTTCATGCCGTCCATGAGCGGGCCCTCGATGACGTCGAGGGGGCGTGGCAGCAGCTGGCGGGCCTCCTCGGTGTCCTCCTCGACGTAGTCGACGATGCCGTGCACCAGCGCGTACGACAGCCGCTGCGCCACGGGCGTCTCGCGCCAGGACAGGTCCACGGCCCGTTTGGTGCCCTCGCCCTTGACCGTGGAGGCGAAGGTGACCAGGGCCTCGGTGGCGTCGGGGTGCCGGTCGAAGATGACGTCCTCGACGAGGGTGAGCAGGTCGGCCGGGATGTCCTCGTAGACGGCGAGCTGGCCGGCGTTGACGATGCCCATGTCCAGGCCGGCGCGTACGGCGTGGAACAGGAACGCCGAGTGCATGGCCTCGCGCACCACGTCGTTGCCCCGGAAGGCGAAGGACAGGTTGGAGATGCCGCCGCTGGTCCGCGCGCCGGGGCAGCGCTGCTTGATCAGCGGCAGGGCGTCGATGAACGCCTTGGCGTACCCGTTGTGTTCGGCGATGCCCGTGGCGACGGCCAGCACGTTCGGGTCGAAGATGATGTCCTCGGCCGGGAAGCCGGCCTGCTGCGTGAGCAGGTCGTAGGCCCGCCCGCAGATCTCCACCTTGCGTTCGGTGGTGTCGGCCTGGCCCTGCTCGTCGAAGGCCATGACCACCACGCCGGCGCCGTAGTCACGGATCTTGCGGGCCTGGGCCAGGAAGGGCTCCTCGCCCTCCTTGAGGCTGATCGAGTTGACCACGCCCTTGCCCTGCACGCAGCGCAGGCCGGCCTCCAGCACGCTCCACTTGGAACTGTCGATCATGATCGGGATCCGGGCCACCTCGGGCTCGGTCGCGATGAGGTTCAGGAACGTGGTCATGGCCCGCTCGCTGTCGAGCAGGTCGGCGTCCATGTTGACGTCGAGCAGGTTGGCCCCGCCGCGCACCTGCTCCAGCGCCACGTCGACGGCGCCCTGGTGGTCGTCGGCCTCGATGAGCCGGCGGAAGCGCGCCGAGCCGGTCACGTTGGTCCGCTCGCCGATCATGACGAAGCCGGTGTCGGGGCCGATGGCGAACGGCTCCAGGCCGCTGAATCGGGTGGCCCTGGCCGGTGGGGGAACGTGGCGGGGCGGCGCGTTCCTGACGGCCTGGGCGATGCGGGCGATATGGGCCGGCGTCGTGCCGCAGCAGCCGCCCGCGATGTTGACCAGGCCGTCGGCGACGAACCCGCCCATCAGCTGGCCGGTCTCCTCGGGCGTCTGGTCGTACCCGCCGAACGCGTTGGGCAGGCCCGCGTTCGGGTGCGCCGCCACGAACGTCGGCGCGAGGCGCGACAGCTCCGCCACGTACGGGCGGGCCTCGGCCGCCCCCAGCGCGCAGTTGACGCCCACGACCAGCGGGTCGGCGTGCTCGATCGAGCGCCAGAACGCCTCGACGGTCTGCCCCGACAACGTGCGGCCGGACAGGTCGACGATCGTCACCGAGATCCACAACGGCAGGTCGGGGGTGACCTCGCGGGCCGCGGCCACCGCCGCCTTGGCGTTGAGCGTGTCGAAGACCGTCTCGATCAGCAGCAGGTCAACGCCGCCCTCGGCCAGGGCCGCGATCTGCTCCGCGTACGCCGCCTTGACCTGGTCGAACGTCACCGCGCGGTAGGACGGGTCGTCGACGCGAGGCGATAGGGACAGCGTCACGTTGAGCGGGCCGATCGAGCCGGCCACGAACCGGCCGCCCACCTCGTCGGCCGCCTGCCGGGCCAGTTGCGCGCCGCGCACGTTCATGTCCCGTACGAGGTGCTCCAGGCCGTAGTCGGCCTGGGCGATGCTCGTCGCGGTGAACGTGTTGGTCGTCGTGATGTCGGCGCCGGCGGCCAGGTACTGCCGGTGCACGTCCAGGATCACGTCCGGGCGGGTCAGGTTCAGCAGGTCCGGGTCGCCCGTCACGTCCCGATCGTGATCACCGACGATGTCGCCCCGGTAGTCGGCCGGCGTCAGGCCCGCACCCTGCAACATCGTGCCCCACGCGCCGTCGAGCACGAGCACCCGCTCGCTCATCAACTGCCGCAGCGTGTCGGTGGATCGGCCCACGCGCACCTCCGATATGTGTCGGAGGCGCCCTTGTCGCGGTGGAACGGCCCGAGCGTGGCGGACTCACCGTTAAGTCCGTTGCAGCGCCTCTCGGTCCAACGAAAGATTCTACCCGTTCGTCAACGCCGTGCCGGCATAGGGACGCGGGCCAGGTCCTCGGCCACGACGATGTCGCCGTCGAAGTGGCGGGCCGCCTCGGCGTGGAACAGGGCCGGGTCGGTGTAGCGCGCGGAGAAATGCGTCAGGACCAGCCGCCGCACGCCGCAGGCGGCCGCGACCCGGGCGGCCTGCGCGGCGGTCAGGTGCCGGTAGGTGTCGGCCAGCTCGACGTCGACGTCCAGATACGTCGCCTCGATCACCAACAGGTCGACGCCGTCAGCCAGGTCGTAGACCGCGTCGCAGAGGCGGGTGTCCATGACGAAGGCGAACCGCTGCCCGGGGCGCGGCTCGCTGACCTCCTCGAGGGTGGTCTGGCGACCGTCGATCGTGATCTGGCCGGCGCGTTGCAGCGCTCCCACGGCCGGGCCGGCGATGCCGCGTTCGGCGAGCTTGTCCGGCAGCATCCGGCGGCCGCCGGCCTCATCCAGGCGGTACCCGAACGCCTCGATGCGGTGATCGAGCGCTCTGGCCCGCAGCGTCCACGTCTCGCCGGCCGCCACGACGCCGTCGCCGGCAACGGGCTCCTCCCGTACGTCGGCCGTCTCGTGGTACGGCGTGGCGTGGCGCAGTCGCGCGAAGTACTCCGCGCCGCTGGCCGGGTAGTACGCCGTGACCGGGTGCGCGACCATGTCCTTGGACAGCCGCTGTAGGACGCCGGGCACGCCGAGGCAGTGGTCGCCGTGGAAGTGCGTCAGGCAGATCCGGGTGATCGCGGAGCTGGCGACGCCGGCGTACGTCAGTTGGCGCTGGGTGCCCTCGCCCGGGTCGAACAGGAATCCCTCCCCGTCCCAGCGCAGCAGGTAGCCGTTGTGGTTGCGGGTACGCGTCGGCGCCTGGCTGGCCGTCCCGAGCACGATCAGCTCACGCTGCGACATGCCCTGACCCTATGCGCGCGCCGGCGCGTCGCGTCCTGGCCCGGCGGTGCCCGGCGTGCCAGGATCTTCGGGATGGGGAGCATCAATCTCGCCGAGAAGCTGGCGTTGATCACCGAGTACTGGTCGCCGCGCACGGTGGCCACCGTCAACGACTACGACGTACGCCTGGTCAGGGTCCAGGGTGAGTTCGTCCGCCACCAGCACGCCGAGTCGGACGAGTTCTTCCTGGTTATCGACGGTGAGTTGACCATCCGGATGGATGACGGCGAGGTGACGCTGGGGCCGGGCGAGCTGTATGTCGTGCCGCGCGGCACCTACCACCAGCCGGTGAGCGCGGGCGAGACCACCGTGCTGCTCTTCGAGCCCAGCGAGATCGTGAACACCGGCGACGCGGGCGGTCCGCTGACCGCCACGGTCACCCCGATCTGACCGCACGAGCTGAGGACGTTCGACATGGCGACGCACACGTACACCACCGTCGTGACCTGGGAGGGCAACCGGGGCACCGGTACCAGCGGCTACCGCGACTACGGCCGCGAGCACGACATCGGCGCCGCCGGCCGGCCGTCGATCCCGGGCAGCTCCGACCCGGCCTTCCGGGGCGACCCGGCCCGCTGGAACCCCGAACAGCTCATGGTCGTCGCGCTGTCGCAGTGCCACATGCTGCAGTACCTGCACCTCTGTGCCGAGGCGGGCGTCATCGTGACCGACTACGTCGACGATGCGACGGGCACGATGGTGACCCGGGCGAACAACGGCCGGTTCACCGAGGTGGTGCTCGCGCCCCGGGTGAGCGTCGCCAGCGCCGACATGGTGGACAAGGCGGTCGCGCTGCACGAGGACGCGCACCACGCCTGCTTCATCGCGAATTCGGTCAACTTCCCCGTACGCCATGAGCCGACGGTGACCGTCGGACCGGCGTGACGGTCCGGCCGGCCCGAACCGGTCGACGATCATCCGATGCCCGTCGGGTGTTCGGCGCGCTAAACCGGCTGGTTAGCGCCCGTCGCGCCGGCCGGCGCGGTCCTACATTGGGGGACATGACAATTGTCGAAGACTCGACGTGGGGCTGATCGCGGGTCCATCACGACCCGCGATCGGCGGCCCCTAACCGCGCGCGAACAGCCGCGACAGCCAGCCACCACCCGCCGGCTTCTCGTGGCCGGCGCACCACTTCTCGGTGGGCACCTGGGCCCGCACCTGGTTGACGTGCTGGCCGCAGCCGGCCCAGGTCGTCTTGCCGCAGGTTTTGCACGATACCGCTCGGCACATCGCTGGTCGTTCTCCTTGTCGTACGGTCAGGCGGGGGTTTCGCCGGTCGACGCGGCGGTCTCGAACTCCACGAACGCGTCGTAGGCGCGCGGGCCGTAGATGGTGGCCGGGCCGCCCTTCATGAGGAACGTGACGCCGATCGCCTCGGCCGCCTCCTGGCGGGTGGCGCCGGCGCGCACGGCCGCCTGCGCGTGGGAGGAGATGCAGCCGTCGCACCCTTCGACCACCCCGATCGCCAGGGCGATCAGTTCCTTCGTACGGGTGTCGAGCGCGCCAGGCGCGAACGCGGCGCGGTGCAGCTCACCGAAGCCCTTGTAGACGTCGGGTACCGCGCGGCGCAGCTCCCGGTGCAGCGGGGACAGCTCGCTGAGCACCGCCTTGCCGTGCGGGGAGGAGTGTGCAGCCGTGGTGGACATCGGGTGCCTCGCCTTCGTTCATGGATCTTGCTCTCCCCCTCGGGGGACGCTCCCAGCCTAGCCGATCCCCCCGGGGGGATACCATGGAACGTGTCACACCACGTCGACCATGGAGAGCATCGATGGAACTGCCGCCCGAGGAACTCAAGGCGATCATCGCGCGGATGAAGCGCGCGCACGGCCATTTGGGCAGCGTCATCCGGATGATGGAGGAGGGTTCGGACTGCGAAACCGTGCTGACCCAGATGGCTGCGGTCAACAAGGCGCTCAGCCGCGCCGGCTACGCCGTCGTGGCGACCGGACTGCGCCGCTGCGTGGCCAACGGCGACGATGTCGACAGCGTCGACGTCAAGCAGATGGAGAAGCTCTTCCTCGCCCTCGCGTGAGGCGCGTGCCGGCACGGGCGGGGGACAGGTGGGGCGCGGGCGGCGCGGTGCGGCAGGATGGAGGCCGGCAGGGACGGAGGTGGCGGTGGCCGGCAAGATCCGCGACGAGGACATCGCGCTCGTCCGCGACAAGACCTCGATCGTCGACGTGATCTCCGAGTCGGTGACGCTGCGCTCGGCGGGCGGCGGCAACCTCAAGGGGCTGTGCCCGTTCCACGACGAGAAGACCCCCTCGTTCACCGTGTCGGCCACCCGCAACGTCTTCTACTGCCACGGCTGCGGGGCCGGTGGCGACGCGCTCAAGTTCGTCATGGACCACGAGCACCTGACGTTTGTCGAGGCGGTCGAGCGGCTGGCCGGCCGCGCCGGGGTGCAGCTGCGCTACGTGGAGGCCGGCCCGGCGCCCGTACGGGCCCAGCAGGGCAACAAGCAGCGCCTCATCGCGGCGCACGCGGCGGCCGCCGAGTTCTACGCCGCCCAGCTCGCCACCCCCGCGGCCCGCCCGGCCCGGGAGTTTTTGGCCCAGCGCGGCTTCGACCGCGCGGCCGCCCAGCGCTACGGCTGCGGCTTCGCCCCCGACTCCTGGGACGCCCTCGCCCACGAGCTGCGCCGCCGGGGCTTCTCCGTCGAGGAGATGATCAACGCGGGCCTGGCCAAGCAGGGGCGGTCCGGCCCCATCGACCGCTTCCGCCGCCGCCTGCTCTGGCCGATCAAGGACCTGGCCGGCGACACCATCGGGTTCGGCGCGCGCAAGCTGTTCGACGACGATGACGGCCCGAAGTACCTGAACACCCCCGAGACCGCGATCTACAAGAAGTCCCACGTCCTCTACGGCATCGACCAGGCAAAACGCGAGATCGCCAAGCAGGGCCGGGTGGTGATCGTCGAGGGGTACACCGACGTCATGGCCTGCCACCTGGCCGGCGTACCGCTCGCGGTGGCCACCTGCGGCACCGCGTTCGGCGGGGACCACATCGGCGTGCTGCGCCGCCTGCTCATGGACACCGACGCGTACGGCGGCGAGATCATCTTCACGTTCGACGGCGACGCGGCCGGCCAGAAGGCGGCCCTGCGCGCCTTCGAGGACGACCAGAAGTTCGTCGCGCAGACCTTCATCGCGGTCAGCCCCGACGGCATGGACCCCTGCGAGCTGCGCCTCGCCCACGGCGACGCGGCCGTCCGCGACCTCGTCGCCCGCCGCGAGCCGCTCATCGCGTTCGCCCTGCGCTCCACGCTCGCCCGCTACGACCTCGACACCGCCGAGGGCCGGGTGGGCGCCCTGCGCGTCGCCGCCCCGCTCGTCGCCAAAATCAAAGACCGGGCCCTGCGGCCCGAGTACGCCCGCAAGCTCGCCGGCGACCTCGGCATGGACGTCGAACCGGTCACCCGGGCCGTGGCCGCCGCGGCCGGCCGCCAGGGTGGCGCCGTGGCCCCCGCCCCGCGTGCCGCCCCCGATGCCAACGACCCGCGCGTCCTTGTCGAACGCGAGGCCCTCAAGCTCGCCATCCAGGAGCCCGTGCTGGCCGGCCCGGCGTTCGACGCCCTCGAGGCCGACGTGTACCTGCACCCGCTGCACGTCGCCGTCCGCACCGCCGTCACCGCCGCGGGCGGCGCAAGCTCGGCCGTCGGCGGGGTCAACTGGGTCGAGGCCGTCCGCGACGCCTGCGACGACCTGGGCGCCAAGGCGCTCGTCGGCGAGCTGGCCGTACAGCCGCTCATGGTCGACGGCGACCCCGACCCCCGGTACGTCACGATCACGCTGGCCCGGCTGCAACTGCACGCCGTGAGCCGGCGCATCGCCGACCTCAAATCCAAGCTGCAACGCATCAACCCGGTCACCAACCAGGACGATCACCTCCGCCTGTTCGGCGAGCTGGTCTCGCTGGAGGGCCAGGCGCGCGCCCTGCGCGAACGGACGGTCGGAGGGCTGTAACCATGTGGGGACGCGGCAAGAAACTGCCGGCCGAGCGCCGGCCCGCCCTCGACCGCGACGAACGCGTCCTCGGCTGGGCGGCCACCGCCGACGACGGCACCGTGGTCACCACCAACCGGGGCCTGTGGCTGCCCGGCCGCGCCGAGCGCCTCGGCTGGCACGAGATCCACAAGGCGACCTGGGACAACCCGCGCCTGACCGTCACGCCCGGCGTCCGGGTCGAGGAACGCGACGGCTACACCGTCATGGCCGACCAGCCCACGATCGCGGTGTCACTCACCGAGCCGGGCAACGTGCCGTCCCAGATCAACACCCGGGTGACCCGGTCGGTGGCCGCCAGCACCCACCACACGCTGACGACCGGCGGGGGCGTGCGCGTCGTGAGCCGGCGCGTACCCGGCGTCGACGGCGTCACCTGGCACGTCCGCTACGACGAGGGCACCGACGCGCACGACCCGCTCGTGGTCCTGCAGACGGCCCAGCTGGTGGCCGAGGCCGCCCACGTGCCGGCCGACTGACTCACAGGATCGGCTTGCCGCCCGTCACCGGGATCACCGCGCCGGAGATGTAACTGGCCTCGTCGGAGGCGAGCAGTACGAACGCCGGGGCCACCTCCTTGGGCTCACCCGCCCGGCCTAGCGGGGTGTTCTTGCCGAACTCCGCCACGTGATCCGGCGGCATCGTCGACGGGATCAGCGGCGTCCAGATCGGCCCCGGCGCCACCGCGTTCACCCGGATGCCCCGATCGCCCAGCAGCTGCGCCAGGCCCGCCGTGAAGTTCGCGATCGCGCCCTTCGTCGTCGCGTACGGCAGCAGCGTCGGCCGCGGCTGGTCGGCGTTGATCGACGTGGTGTTGATGATCGAGGCGCCCTCGCCGAGGTGCGGCAGGGCCGCCTGCACCAGCCGGAACATGGCGGTGATGTTCACGTCGAAGGTGTACTGCCACTCCTCGTCCGTGATCTCCTCGACCTTCTCGTGGGTCATCTGGTACGCCGCGTTGTTGACCAGCACGTCGATGCGGCCGAATTCCTCGACCGCGCGGTCGATCACCGCCTGGCAGTGGGCCCGGTCGGACAGGTCGCCCGGCACCAGCACGGCCTTGCGGCCGGCCGCCTCCACCAGCGCCGCCGTGTCGCGCGCGTCGTCGTCCTCGCTCAGGTACGAGATGAGCACGTCCGCCCCCTCCCGGGCGAACGCGATGGCGGTCGCGCGGCCGATGCCGCTGTCGCCGCCCGTGATGATCGTGGCCTTGCCGGCCAGCCGGCCGGAGCCCTGGTAGGACTGTTCGCCGTGGTCGGGCTTGCGGTTCATCGCCGAGGTCGTGCCCGGCGGCTGCTGTTGGGTTTCCTCGCTCATGACAGGCCCTTACCCGCCCGTCGGCCCGCGACACGTCCGCTAGCCTCGCCGGATGGCTCACCCTCGCGTCCTCGTGTTCTCCAAGACCACCGGGTACCGGCATGAGTCGATCCCCGCCGGGGTGGCCGCCCTACGCCGCGTCGCCGCCTCGGCCGGCCTCGCCGTGGACGCGACCGAGGACCCGTCCGTCTTCACGCGCGCGGAGCTGCGGACGTACCAGGCTTTGGTTTTTCTGCAGACCACGGGCCCGGTGCTGGACGCGGCCGCGCGCGACGCGGTGGCCGGGTTCCTCACCGGTGGCGGCGGGTTCCTCGGCGTGCACGCGGCGATCCTCGCCGAGCCCGACTGGTCGTTCTACCGGGACCTGCTGGGCACCGAGTTCACCGGCCACCCGGACGTGCAGCGCGGCGCGGTCGACGTGCTCACGCGCGACCATCCCGCCACGGCCGGGCTGCCGGCGCGCTGGGACCGGGTCGACGAATGGTACGACTTCGCCGGGCGGCCGGCCGACGTGACGACGCTGCTCGCCGCGGACGAGACCAGCTACGCCGGCGCGACCATGGGCCAGCCCCACCCGCTGGCGTGGTGTCACGAGCGGCTCGGCGGGCCCGTGTTCTACACGGCCCTCGGGCACACCGTCGAGGCGTACGCGGAGCCGTTGTTCCTGGAGCACCTCAGCGGTGCGCTGCGCTACGTCACGTTTGAGGGCCCGACGCCGGGCCCTCAAACGTGAGACGCGCACATGACGGTGATCAGAACGCGTTGGCGGTGAAGCCCGCCCGGCGGTTGGCCGTGTCCCAGGCACCCTCCGAGTCGGTGTCGGTCGCAGCGGACTGCGAACGACGGTCCTTCACCGAGTGAATCTTGTCCGTGACGGTGGTCTTGCCCTGGTCGTACAGCTTGGTGGCCTGCGCCTGAACGACGCC
>JAEZGP010000085.1 GCA_023437285.1 Actinomycetes bacterium
CGGACTCTTCACCGACGTCCGGCAGTGCGTGATCAAGCGCCGGCTGACGATGAGCGCGGGCGACTACATCGGTTACCTGTCGACCGTCTCCGCCTACCTCGAACTCCCGCCGGCCGACCGGGAACGGGCGTTCAGTCGCATCCTGCGCGTCCTGCCGGACCAGGTGGAGATCACCGCCGACATCGTCGCGCATCTCGCGCGCCGGTCCGGGCCGACCACGAGCAACCCGCCGACACCGCAGCCCGCGAGGCCTACCGCGCGATGACCGAACAAGCGGCAGCCAGGGCCGCCGGGCGGTAGATCTTCGGGGATTCCGGTCGTCATAGCGACCCGGATCCCCGAAGATCTACCGGGCCTGCGGACGATGGGCGATCGTCAGGAAGTGGCTGCTGGCGCCGAGCAGGCTGGGCTCCGACTCCACCTGGCGCAGCATCTCCAGCAACAGTGCGACCTGCTCCTCATCGGCGAGGAGGTCGCCCAGCTTCTCGCGGAGTAACCACAGCGGCGATTCCACGCAGACCAGACGATCCAGGGTCAGCCCCGCGTCGGCCACCTCGGCCGGCAACTCGCAGGGGTGATGGAAGTACGCGATCGTGAACCAGGGATGGGCCAAATTGTCGTTGGTGTGGCGGCCGGTGGCCAACGCGCTCTCCACGAGCGGCCGGAAGCGGGGGTCCGCGAAGTATCCCTTGACGAACCCGTCCATGAGGGACGCGAACCGGCTGATCGACGCGGCGACCAGGACCCCGCCGGGACGCACCACGCGGCCCGCCTCCCGCCAGGCGCGCACCCGGTCGTCGCGATCGACCAGGTGGTAGAGCGGTCCCAGCAGGAGCACCGCGTCGGCGGACCCGACCGGCGCGGGCAGGGCTCTGGCGTCACCGAGGGCCGCCGTAACTCCGGGATGCGCGGCCGCGCGCGCGACATGCGACGGCACCGGATCCACCACGTGCACCAGGTAGCCGGCCGCCGCGAGGGGCGCGGCGTAGACGCCATGGGCGCCACCCACGTCCAGGACCCGGGCGGGCGGCGGAGGCAGGACGCGGGTCAGCACGTCCCAGGTACGGAGGAACTCAAGGCGGCCCTCACCCGTGGTGAGGCGGCCGTACTCACGTCCGCTGGCGTAGTACGCCATGATTTCTGGGCGAATCATGACGCGATGCTGGCGGCGCTGGCGGCGGTGGGCAACCGATTACCCAGCGGCGGCTGCGAGATCTCGGTGATGCCCACGCGCTTGTGCGTGAACGACAGCCGGGGGCAGGACCCCGGCACGGCCGTGTTCGCCGTGACCCAGGCGTTCCAGCCGACGCTCATGCCGGTCGGCACGATCGCCTTCCTCAGCCTGGCCGCGTGGTGGCCAGGGCGCGCAGCCGCCGCAGCCGCGCGTCGGAGCGTCGCCGTTGCGGCGGACGTAGACCCGGTGTTCAGCCGTGGCGGTCCCGCACGATGGCGTCGATGCGTTGAAGTCCGCTCTCGCGATCGTCCTCGCCAAGCACATCCCACAGATCGGCGAGCCAATACAGGGTGATCGACAGCGGCCACGCCCATCCGCGTGTCCGTGTCGCCTCATCGAACCCGAGCGCCTCCGCGTAGGCGGCCCGTGCCCGCGCGTCAAACAGGTCCCAGCATGGCAGCAACTCGATCGCCGGATCACCGCGACCGAGCGCGCCGAAGTCGATCACGGCGCTGAGCCGTCCGCCGTCAACCAGCAGATTGCCCTTCATCAGGTCGCCGTGCAGCCACACAGGCTGTCCGAGCCAACTGTCCACGCCCATGGCCTCGTCCCACGCCGCCATTACCGCCGGCCCGTCGATGCGGTTGCCCAGCGTCTCGATCGACCGGCGGGTCAGCTCGTCGCGCCACTCCAGCGGTACCCCACGTTCAATCCCTTTCTTTACCGGCCCGTTCAACGGTTCTATCGCGATCATCGCGCGGACAAAACCGGCGAGCTCGATGGCGAGGTCGACGAGATCCATCCCGGCGGCTGGATTACGCCCCGGCAGCCACGGAACCACGGTCCAGGGCCACGGATAATCCGGGCCCGGCTGGCCGACGACGATCGGCACCGGAACAGGCACCGGCAGGTGCGGGGCAAGCAGCGGCAGCCACCTCGCGTCCGTGTCCACCTGATCTACTGCCCACGACGCCCGCGGAAGCCTGGCGACCAGGTCATCACCGAGGCGGAACAGCGCATTGTCGGTGCCGCTCAAAGGCTGCGCAACGATCGGCAGTTGCGACCATTGCGGGAACTGATCAGCGACCAGGCGACGAACCTGGTCGACACTGACAACGATCTCTCCCGGTCGGATCACCGCGCGAACGTAGCCGCCGGCTGACCATCTCCGCCAACAGTTGTCCCAGCCGCGCGCGTGTCCGGCGCAGGGATCGGCACAGGCGCGCGGGACGGCCCCGGCGGCGTGGCGGCCCGGGCGCGCAGGCGGCGCAGCATCCGCGCGTCGGTGAAGCCCACCGCGTGGGCCGCCGCGTCGACCGTGGCGCCGTGCCCGATGAGGTGCTCGGCCCGCTCCACCCGCAACAGTTGCTGGTAGCGCAGCGGGGTCAGGCCGGTGGCCCGGTCGAACAGCCGGGTCAGGGTCCGCTCGCTCACCCCGCCCGCGGCGGCCAGCTCGGCCAGCGGCAGCGGGTCGGCGAACCGGGCGTCGATCACGTCCTGCACCCGGTGCACGGCGTCGCTGACGTGCCCGCGATGCCGCAGCATCGCGCTGGCCTGCGGCTCGTCGCCGTTGCGGCGGGCGTAGACGACCATGCCCCGCGCGGCGCGGGCGGCCAGCGCCGGCCCGTGCCGCATCGCGACCAGGTGCAGGGCGAGGTCGATGCCGCTCGCGATGCCGGCGGACGTCACCACCCGGCCGTCGGTCACGAACAGCACGTCGCGCACGACGCTGACCCGCCGGTACCGGGTGGCCAGGTACTCCTGCAGCTCATGGTGGGTGGTGGCGCGGCGCTCGTCGAGCAGCCCGGCGCGGGCGAGCGCGAACGCGCCGGCGCAGACGCTGGCGACCGTACCGCCGCAGCGGTGGTGGGCGGCGAGGCGGTCGAGGGTCGGCCTGGTGAACTTGTCGTCCCAGGCGGGTCCCCGGGTCCGCCAGCCGGGCACGAACACCAGGTCGTCCGCGGACAGCGGGGGCCACGTCAGGGTGGCGCCCAGCGGTACGCCCTGCGCGGTCGGTACGTCCTCCCGCTCGCCCACGTAGTGCAGCTCGTACTCCGCGCCGAGGTCAGCGGCCGTGGAGAAGACCTGCGCCGGGCCGGCGAGGTCGAGCAGGTGCACCCCGGGGGCGAGCAGGAAGACGACCTTGGTCACGCCGGCGCCCCCGCGGCGCGTCGGCGTCGCCGTGCGTGGGACCCGGCCGACGGTCCGCTCACGCGACCAGCTCGTCGACCGTGGCGATGGTGGCGAACCGGCCGGCCAGGGCGTACTCGGTCCGGGCGATGATCTCCTCGGCCGACAGGGTGCGCGGGTCGGCGAGGATCTCCTCGACGGACCGGCCGGCCGGCGCGTCGCGGTGCTCGATCGGGTTGGTCGCCGTGGCGTCGACGACGAACGTGACCCGGTAGCCGAGGTCGGACGCCAGCCGCGCGGTGGTCTCTACGCACTGTTCGGTGCGCAGCCCGCACACCACCACCTCGCCGACGCCCCGCGCGGTGAGCAGTTGCTGCAGGTTCGTGGTGGTGAAGGCGTTATGGGCGGTCTTGGTGAGCACCGGCTCGTCCGCGCGCGCCTGCAAGCCGTCCATGAGGCGCACGTGGCCGCTGGCCGGGTCGAACACCGTGCCCGAGCCGGGCTCGGCGTGCAGCACCCAGACCACCAGGTCGCCACTCGCGCGGAACGATTCGGCCAACCGTCGGACGGGCTTGACGATGTTCGGGTCCGAGATCGCGCCCCAGATCGGGCGCTGCCGGAACGACTCCTGTACGTCGATGACGACGAGTGCTCGCTTCATGTCCCCGATCCTGTCCCCCGCGACCCCGTGCGCGGCAGGCACCATCATGCCCGGGACCGGAACGATCCGGTCAGCCGGGCGGGCGCCGCAACGTCAGCGAGTGGAAGTGGTGGTCGTGGTCGGGCATCGGTACCCGGTGACTGTCGACCACCTCGAAGTACTCGCGGGCCGCGTCGAGCGTCTGCTCCTCGCTGCGCCAGGCGAAGAACCGGTGCGGCTCGTGCTTGTCCCACTCGACGATGCCCTCCTCGCCCAGGCCGCCGTAGGCGCCGAGGAAGAACAGCCCGCCGGGCACGAGCACGTCGCGGATGGCGGCCAGCACGGCCGGCAGGTCGGCGGTGGGTACGTGCAGCAGGCAGTTCACCGCGTACACGGCGTCGAAAGAGGCGGGCTCGAAGTCCAATTGGAGGAAGTCGCGCACGTGGGCGTCGAGGCCCTTGGCACGGCAGCGGGCCACCATCTGCGGCGACAGGTCGGTGGCGACCACGGCCAGGCCGTTGTCGCGGAAGAACACGCTGTCCTGGCCGGTGCCGGCGCCGATCTCCAGCAGCCGCGCGGCCCCCGCCTCGCGGAGCCGGGCCAGGAACGCGGCGCGCTCGACGAGCTTCCACCCGGCCTTGATCTCGGCGTCGCGCAGGGCGGCGCCGCCGTCATAGGCGGTACGCAGCCGGTCGAGCACGTCGTCGTAGCGGAACCCCGGGTCGGTCACCGAACGGTTATACCGGTCGACCGGCACCCGGCGACGTCCGGCCCGCATGATCGGGACCGCAAGCGGCTGTGCGGCGGCGTCCGGCCCGCATGACACGGACCGGTC
>JAEZGP010000108.1 GCA_023437285.1 Actinomycetes bacterium
TGATCAAGCGGTGCGCGTTCCTGCACGACATCGGCAAGGCGCTCACGCACGAGGTGGAGGGCAGCCACGCCCTCATCGGCGCCGACCTGGCCCGCAAGTACGGCGAGCCGGAGGAGGTCGTGCACGCCATCGAGGCCCACCACAACGAGGTCGCCCCGCAGACCCTGGAAGCCGTGCTGACCCAGGCCTCGGACGCCTGCTCGGGCGGGCGGCCGGGGGCCCGCCGGGAGAGCCTGGAGGCGTACGTGAAGCGGCTGGAGCGCATCGAGGAGATCGCCTCGGCGAAGCAGGGCGTGGAGAAGGTGTTCGCCATGCAGGCCGGCCGGGAGATCCGGGTCATGGTGCGCCCCGATGATGTCGACGACATCGGCGCCTCGGTGCTGGCCCGCGACGTGGCCAAGCAGATCGAGGAGGAGCTGACCTACCCGGGCCAGATCCGCGTCACGGTCGTCCGCGAGTCGCGCTCGAGCGAGGTCGCCCGCTAGTTCAGGCGCTTGCGCAGCCACCAGGCGAACGCCGACAGCGCGCCGCAGATGCCGATGTAGATCACGCCGATCACCAGGTACGCCGGGACGGACGGCAGGGCGAAGGCGAGCCGCCCGCCGATCGCCTTGCCGACGTACAGCAGCTCCGGGTACGCGATGATGAAGCCCAGCGCGGTGTCCTTGAGCAGCACGACGAGCTGGCTGACCAGCGCCGGCAGCATGGCCCGGAACGCCTGGGGGAGCAGGATCAGCCGCATGAGCTGGCTCTTGCGCAGGCCCAGGGAGTACGCCGCCTCGGTCTGCCCCCGCGGCACGGCGTTGATGCCGGCGCGCAGGATCTCGGCGAGCACCGACCCGTTGTAGAGCGTCAGGCCCAGGACGAGGGCCCAGATCGTGTCGATGCGCCACCCGAACTGCAGCGGCACGTAGTACCCGAAGAAGATCAGGATCAGCAGCGGTACGGCGCGGAAGAACTCCACGACGGTCGTGGCCGGGGCGCGGAAGAGCACGTTGTCGCTGAGCCGGCCCGCGGCCAGGACGACGGACAGGACGCTGGCGAGCACCGCGGCGATGCCGGCGGCCTTGAGCGTGTTGCCCAGGCCGGCCAGGATCTCCAGCTGGACGGCCTCGTACTGGAACTGCTGCCACTTGATGGCCTCGAACTGCCCGGTCGCCCAGAACCGGTAGATGATCCAGGCCACCAGCGCGATGATCGCGACCGTGGACAGTGCGCTGAAGGCCGCGTTGCGCCGCCGCGCCCTGGGGCCGGGAAGGTCGTAGAGAACACTCATCGGACCACTCGCAGTCTGCGTTCCATGGACCGCTGCAGCAGCGCCAGCGGGACGATGAGGATGAGGAACCCGATCGTGATCCAGACCAGTACCGCGAACTGGTTCTGGCCGCGCTCGGCCAGGTACGCCGGGATGGCGCCGGCCTCGAACACCGAGAAGCCGGCCGCGATCGTGGTGTTCTTCAGCATGGCGATGAACACGCTCACCAGCGGCGCCACCATCGCCCGCAGCGCCTGCGGCAGCACGACGTGCCCCAGCACCTGGCTGAAGTTCATGCCCAGCGCCCGGGCCGCCTCGGCCTGTCCGCTGGGCACGGTGTTGACGCCCGAGCGGACGACCTCGCACACGAACGCGGCGGTGTAGACCGACAGCGCGATGAGCGCGCTCGGCAGGAAGTCGATATTCACGCCCAGCTTCGGAATGGCGAACACCATGAACGCGAAGACGAGCGTGAGCGGCGTGTTGCGGATCAGGTTGACGTACGTGGCGCCGAAGGCGCGCAGCGCCGGGATGGGGGAGACCCGCATCGCGCCGAGCACGGTGCCCCACACGAGGCTGGCCGCGGCCGCGATGAGGAACAGCCGGATGGTCGTGCCGAAGCCGCGCACGAAGTCCGACCAGTTGTCGGTCAGCACCGCGAAGAACGTCTCCATGCCCCTCCCAACTCCACCGCGTGGGTGCGGCGCGGGCCGTTGGCCCGCGCCGCACCGGTGCGCAACGTCAGTACCGCTCGAGCGGCGGCGCCGTCGCCGGCGAGCCCGACTTGCCGAGCGTCGCGTCGTAGATCTTCTGCCAGGTGCCGTCCTTGAACGAGGCGTCCAGCGCGTCGTTGATGAAGTCGCGCAGCGCCTTGTCGTCCTTGGCCAGGCCGATGCCGTACTTCTCGGTGCTGAACGGCTTGCCGACCACCTTGAGCTTGTCGGGGCTCTGCGCCGCGTAGCCCTTGAGGATCGCGTCGTCGGTGGTCACCGCGTCGGTCTTGCCGTCGAGCAGCTGCGACACGCACTCCGAGTAGGTCTTGAACTCGGAGATGTTGGCCGGGTCGGTGAGCTTCTCGTCGCGCACCCGCTGGATCGGCGTGGAGCCCGTCGCCGAGCAGACCTTCTTGCCCTGCAGCGTCTCCTTGCCGGTGATGGCCGACTCGTCCTTGCGGACCAGCAGGTCCTGCCCGGCGATGAAGTACGGACCGGCGAACGAGACGTCGTTCTTGCGCTGGTCGGTGATCGAGTACGTGCCGACGTAGTAGTCGATGCCGCCACCCTTGAGCTCGGTCTCCCGGTTGGCGGAGGCGATCTCCTTGTATTCGATCTTCGACTCGTCGAAGCCGAGCTTGCTGGCCAGGTAGCGGGCGATCTCGATGTCGAAGCCGCACCGCTTGCCCTGGGTGTCCTTGTAGCCCAGGTTCGGCTGGTCGAACTTCACGCCGATGACGATCTTGCCGGCGGCCTTGGCCCGGTCGTAGGTCGGGCTGCCGGTCAGCGACGGCGCCGAGGCGGTGTAGGTGATGCCGGCGTCCGCGCACGCGTCGCTCGCCGGGGCGGCGCCGCCGCCACCCGGCGTGCTCGGCTCGGGGGTGCCCTCCTTGCCGCACGCGGCCGGCGCGATGGCCAGGGCGGCCAGCGCGACGATTGTCGCGATCTTCTTGATTCTCATTCACTCTCCCTCTGTCGATGCGCCGCCCTTGTGGGACGGCGTACGTCGATGCGGTCAGTGCGTCAGGATCTTGGAAAGGAAGTCGCGGGCCCGCTCCGTGCGCGGGTTGGCGAAGAACTCCGACGGCGGCGCGTCCTCCAGGAGCTGGCCGTCGGCCATGAAGATCACGCGGTTGGCGGCGTGGCGGGCGAAGCCCATCTCATGGGTCACCACGACCATCGTCATGCCCTCGGCCGCAAGGTCGGTCATGACGGCGAGCACCTCGCCGACCATCTCCGGGTCCAGCGCGCTGGTGGGCTCGTCGAAGAGCATCGCCTTGGGCCGCATGGCCAACGCGCGGGCGATGGCCGCCCGCTGCTGCTGGCCGCCCGACAGCGCGCCGGGCAGCTTCCTGGCCTGGTTGGCGATGCCGACCCGCTCCAGCAGCGCCATGGCCCGCTCCCGGGCCTCGGCCGGCTTCTCCTTGCGCACCCGGATCGGGCCCATGGTGACGTTGTCCAGGACCGTACGGTGTGGGAAGAGGTTGAACGACTGGAACACCATGCCGACCTCGCTGCGCAGCCGGGCCAGCGCGCGGCCCTCAGCCGGCAGCGGGACGCCGTCGAAGACGATCTCGCCGGAGTCGATCGGCTCCAGCCGGTTGATCGCCCGGCACAGCGTCGACTTGCCCGAACCCGACGGCCCGATGACCACGACCACCTCGCCGCGCGCCACGGACAGGTCGACATCGCGCAGCACGTGCAGGTCACCGAAGTGCTTGTTGACGCCCGACATGCGGATGAGCGGATCTGTCGAGCTGTCGGTCATTCGGCGCCCCCTCGTCGACCGTCCGGCTGGCTGCGATCAACCATAAAGGCGCACACGCGGCGTGACCGGCACGCCGGCATCACAGTGTGATAACGCGCCGCACATCACCCAGTCGGCGACCGCCGCGCGCTGCCCCGTACCTCGATGGTTTCCAGAAGCTCGCGGGTCGCGGCCGCGACCGCCGCGACCGCCTTGTCGAAGGCCTCGGCGTTGTGTGCGGCCGGCACCCGGAAGCCGGAGATCTTGCGGACGTACTGCAGGGCCGCGGCCTCGATGTCGTCGGCGGTCACGTCCTCGGTGAACGGCTCGCGGAGGGTCTTGATGCTGCGGCACATGCGTGGCTCCGATCGTCGCGGCTACCCTTACTACCGTCATGACTACCCCAGCTTCGCGGCCGCGTACATATGAGGTGCGCACCTACGGCTGCCAGATGAACGCGCACGACTCCGAGCGCATCTCCGGCCTCCTCGAGGATGCCGGATATGTCCGGGTTGCTGATGCGACGACCCCCGATGTCGTGGTCTTCAACACCTGCGCCGTACGCGAGAACGCCGACAACCGCCTCTACGGCAACCTCGGCCACCTGCACCCGGTGAAAAAGGCCAACCCGGGCATGCAGATCGCCGTCGGCGGCTGCCTCGCCCAGAAGGACAAGGGCGAGATCACCAAGCGGGCGCCCTGGGTCGACGTGGTGTTCGGCACCCACAACATCGGCTCGCTGCCGGTGCTGCTGGAACGGGCCCGGCACAACTCCGAGGCCCAGGTCGAGATCCTGGAGTCGCTGGAGGTCTTCCCCTCGACCCTGCCGACGCGGCGCGAGTCGACCTACGCCGGCTGGGTGTCGATCTCCGTGGGGTGCAACAACACCTGCACCTTCTGCATCGTGCCCAGCCTGCGCGGCACGGAGAAGGACCGCCGCCCCGGCGACATCCTCGCCGAGGTGCAAGCCCTGGTCGACGCGGGCGCCCTGGAGGTCACCCTGCTGGGCCAGAACGTCAACTCGTACGGCGTGGAGTTCGGCGACCGGTACGCCTTCGGCAAGCTGCTGCGCGCCTGCGGCGACATCGACGGACTGGAGCGGGTCCGGTTCACCAGCCCGCACCCCAAGGACTTCACCGACGACGTGATCGCCGCGATGGCCGAGACCCCCAACGTGTGCCACAGCCTGCACATGCCGCTGCAGTCCGGCTCCGACGCCGTGCTGCGCGCCATGCGCCGCTCCTACCGGCGCGAGCGCTACCTCGGCATCATCGACAAGGTCCGCGCCGCCATGCCCGACGCCGCGATCACCACGGACATCATCGTGGGCTTTCCCGGCGAGACCGAGGCCGACTTCCTCGACACGCTCGAGGTGGTCAGGGCCGCGCGGTTCTCCTCGGCGTTCACCTTCCAGTACTCGATCCGCCCCGGCACCCCGGCGGCGACCATGCCCGACCAGATCCCCAAGCCGGTGGTCCAGGACCGCTACGACCGGCTCATCGCAACCCTGGAGGACATCTCCTGGGACGAAAACAAGAAGCTGGTCGGCCAGACCGTGGAGGTCCTGGTCGCGGTGGGTGAGGGCCGCAAGGACGGGCGTACGGGCCGGCTGTCCGGCCGGGCCCGCGACGGCCGGCTGGTGCACTTCGCCGGCGACGCGACCATGCGTCCGGGCGACATCGTGCACACCACGATCACGTACGCCGCCCCGCATCACCTCAACGCCGACGGCCCCGTGCTGTCGCACCGGCGCACCCGCGCGGGGGACGCCTGGGCAGCCCAGCAGGCCGCGCCGCGTCCGGCCGGCGTCTCCCTAGGCCTGCCCACGATCGGCGCCCCGCCGCCGACCCCGGCGGCGGCCGGCGCCTGCGGCTGAGCCGGATCGGGGACCGTCCCGTTAGGACGGTCCCCGACTCGCGTACCGGACGTCAGAGGTTGATCTTGCCGGCGCCGGCGCCGGCCTGGACGATGGACTTCACCGAGCTGGCGGCGTCCAGGCTGTACTGGTACGGGATCGACGCGACGCTGCCGCCGGTCTGGCCCGAGCCCGAGTTGACGAAGTAGTTGTTGCGGGCCACCAGGCTGCCCGGGCCGGAGTCGCCCTCGCCGAGGTGGTAGGGGTCCTTGACGTTCTCGAAGTAGTTGCCCTCGACGAGCACGCCGGCGCCCTCGGTGGAGGCGACCCCGTAGCCGGAGTTGGACCGGTAGTAGTTGTTGTAGACGTGCACCGGGTTGCCGAACCGCACCCGAGGGTGGCGTTGCGTGGTGCCGTCGAAGTAGTTGTGGTGGTAGGTCACCCGCAGGTGGCCACGGTCCTGGCCGCCGTTGTCGTCGCTGTGACCGAGCAGCATCGACTTGTCGTGGTTGAACACCCGGTTCCAGGAGACGGTGACGAAGTCCGAGCCGCGCTTGATGTCCACGGCGCCGTCGTAGCCGTTGGAGAAGGAGTTGTGGTCGATCCAGATGTTGGTCGCCGACTCCTGGACGTTGATCGCGTCGTCGTTCCAGCCGGTGAAGTTCAGGTTGCGGATGATGACGTTGCGGTCACCGCTGATGTTGAAGCCGCAGCCCGCGATCGTGGCGCCGGAGTTGCCGATGATGGTCTTGTTCGACCGCACCCGCAGCATGCCCGAGCAGGAGATGGTGCCCGACACCCGGATGACGGCCGCGTTCGTCGAGCCCAGCGCGGAGGTTAGCGCCGAGGCGGAGGTGACGGTGGTGACCCCCGCGCTGCCGCCGCCCGTGGTGCCGCCGTTCTGGGTGGCCCAGCCGACCAGACCGGTCGTGTTCGTGCTGCCCGTGGTGACCGGCGCGCCGGTGGTCACCGGTGCCCGCGTCGTCGGGCTCGCCGAGGTGGCCGGGGCCCGCGTGGTGGCCGGGGCCTGGCTCGTGGGCGGGACCTGGCTGGTGCCCGCGCCGCCGGTGGTCGGGTTGGTGGTGGACCCGGTGCAGGCCACGCCGTTCATGGCGAAGTTGGTCGGTACGGGGTTGCTGGAGTTGTTCCACGAGCCGTTGAAGCCGAACGACGCCGTGCCGTTGGTGGGGATGGCGCCGTTGTAATCCACGTTGGTGGCCGAGACGGTCGACCCGCTCTGGGTCACGTTGGCGCTCCACGCCTGGGTGACCGTCTGGCCGGCGCCGAAGCTCCAGGTAAGCGTCCAGCTGGTCACCGGGTCGCCGATGTTGGTCAGCGTGACGTTGCTGCTGAAGCCGCCGGGCCACTGGCTGGCCACGGCGTAGCTGACCCGGCAGCCGGTGGCCGCCTGTGCCTGGGTCGCGGTGAGGATGGTGCCGGCCAGCACGACGGCCGAGCCGGCAGCGAGCAGCGCGAAGCGCCGCCGTTGGGTCAACATGGTGGGTTCCGCCTTCACGATGGGGGACGCGTGTTGCCGGTGGGATGCGCCAGCGGGGACGTCGGCGCTGGTCCGTGGTTGCCCGAGCCACGGACATCGACAGCTCCCGTGCGGTCATCGTATGGTAAGCGTTTTCCCTATTCAACATTCATTATCATCGACTTTTCGTTATCTTGGGCTGGGAAAACGATCGCGGCCGCCCTGCCGGGTGGGGCCGGGG
>JAEZGP010000130.1 GCA_023437285.1 Actinomycetes bacterium
GCTATGCGCCGCGCGGCGCCGAGGACGTCGGCCGCGCGGCCCCGCGCCGCTTCGGTCAGGCCGAGTGCGCGCAGCGCGTCGAGTTCGCGGTAGACCAGTTCCAGGAAGCCGGCCGTCTCGGCGGGCACCGACCGGGTCACCTGGTTGAGCAACGCCGCCCGGCTCAGCGCGCCGCCCAGCCGGTCAAGCCCCCCGAGGGCCACCGTGGCAACCTCGGCGAAGCTGTGCGCGCCGGCGAGGTGCCGCACGGTCTCGCTGAGGTCGACGAACGCGACGGTGCCGGCATGGCGGCGCCGGTCGTGCAGGACGACGGCGCGGGCGTGCCGCTGGCCGGCCTCGCCGTCGTGGTGGGCGGCCACCGCCTCGCCGACCCACGGCTGCGCCGCGTACCGCACGCCGGCCGGGCCGTCGACGCGGGCCACGAGCGCGAGGTCGACGAGTACGGTCAGGGCGCGCTCCGCGTCGTCGGTGTCGAACTGGCCGACGTGCCGGCCGTGCAGCGCGATCGCCAGCTCCTCCGCGCTCATCGGGCCCAGACACGTACTGAGCTGCAGCAGCCCCTCCCGCTCGCCGTGCATGCGGCGCCGGAACAGGGCGGTGACCAGGACCTCGCGGGCCTCGGCGGGAGCGCGGCCGATGGCGGCCAGGGCGGTAGCGAACTCGGTGGCGCTGTCGCGGGCCAGGGCGTCGGCGAGTTCCACGAGCCGCGGCAGGCCGCCGACCGTACGCACGACGGTGGCGCGCGCCGCCGCGTCGAGGACGCGCAGGCCCGGCATGCGGTCGACGAGTCGGTCGGCCTCCTGCGGGGTGAGCGGGGGCACGTCGACGCGGGTGAGGTCGAGGCCGGCGGCGGGCTGGGCGTCGCGCGACGTCAGCAGCAGGCGGCCCTTGCCGGTCGACGCGGCGAGACTGGCGAGCACCGCCGCGAAGCCGTCGTCGGCGAGCCCGTGCCCGCCCTCGCTGAGGTTCTGCTCCAGGCCGTCGAAGACGAGCAGCAGGCGGCGTACGCGCAGCAGTTGCCGGACGAGGCCGAGCTTGCCGGTGTCGTCGACCCCCGGGTCGCGCAGCAGCCGGCTCAGCTCGTCCATCGAGGCCTCGGCGGCGAGCGCGTCGCCGAGGCCGGTCAGCAGCGCCTCGGGGTTCCACCGGCCGCTGTGCGTGACGATCGTCCAGCCCTGGTCGCGCAGTCGGGCCATGACCCGGCCGGCGACCGAGGTCTTGCCCACCCCGGCGGCGCCGGTGAGGATGACGCCCGCGCCGCCCGGGCCGTTCTCGGCGGGACGCTGCAACGCGCGTACGGTCGCCTTGACCTGTTCGGCGCGTCCCACGAGCCGGCCCGCCCGCAACGGCACCGGGTAGCCGGCGTTGCCGATGCGGCCCACGCCGCCCAGCGGTTGGGGCGCGGTGTAGGCGTCCAGCAGCGGCCGGTCCTCGTCGGCGGCGAGCAGCGTCGCCAGCCCGTACTGGGGGGTTTCGTCGCCGTCGGCCACGACGGCCGCGCGGGCGTACGCGAGGGCGACACCGACGGGCCCGTTCTGCTCCGCCAGACGCCGGTAGAACGCGGCGGCCAGGTGCGCGGCGTACCCGGGTGCCGGTCGGGCCTGCAGGACGACGACCCGGTCGGCGCCGAAGCGCAGCAGGCCGGCGGCCACCCCATCGACGCCCGTGCAGCCGCCCGCCAGAAAGATCAGCGGTACGGGCCGGTCGTCGCGCTGCACGGCGCGGACCAGCTCGACCGGGGTGACCGGCGTGGGGCGGCCGTCCTCGTCGGTCAGTTGCAGGCTGGGTGCGCCGCTCGGGCCGTCGATGTGCACCACGTGGTAGGTGTCGGCGCCGACCGCCTCCTCCAGTTGGGCCAGGTCGGCGACCTCCAGGACGCGCAACTGCGCCGGCACGCCAGCGTCGAGCAACGGCGCGAGCGCCCGCAGCCGCGACTCGTGGTCGGTGGCGGCCGCGACGACGAGCACCTTGAGCGGGCCGGCGGCCGGCAGGGCCGTGACGACACGGCTGCCCCCGGAGCGGCGGCGCGAGAGAGTCACCTGCGGCAGTTGCGCGAGGACCCGGTCGTCCGGCAGGCGGACCAGCTCGAACGGCAGGGACAGCGCGGCCGGGTTCGCCTCGACGACGATATCGAGCACGCTGGCCGACGACAGGCCGTCGATGACGGCGGCGACCCGACCGAGGACGGCCTCGTCGAGCAGCGCGCGGCCGAGCCGGCGTCCGACGGAGATCAGCTTCCCTTCGGCCTCGTGGCCCCGGCCGAGTCCATCCCAGACGGTGCGCATGCCGTACGGCTCGGGCACCGAACGAGTCCCGACCTCGTCACCGTCGAGAACGGCGCGGCAGCTCAGGGTGCCGGACTCCACCATGACCTCCAGCCGGAGGCGGTGCGCGATAAAGGGTGCCTGCATGGGGGGCACAGTACGGGAGCGACGACGGGCTTACCTCGTCTCCTTGCGCACATTAGGCTCGTTCAAATGTCGTCGATCCGCGCCGCGGCGAACGCCCGTACCTGGTTGCTGTCCACCCCCAACACGGCGTACGCGTTGCGCGTCAGCGACCGCGACCTGCCGGCCCACCTGCACTGGGGTGCCCCGCTGACGCTCGCCCAGGCGGCGGCCCTGGCGCCGCATGGCCCCATGTTCGCCATCGGCGTCGACGGCCCCGGCCATCCCGAGGAGTACGTGGCTGCCGGCGGCACCCGATTCGGTGTCAGCAGCCTGCAGGTGCAGTTCGCCGACGGGACCCGGCCGGTGCAGCCCGTCCTGGTCGACGAGCGGGTGTCGGAGGACGGCGGCGCGGCAACGCTGACGCTCAGCTACGCCGACGAGCACTATCCGCTCACGATCGACCTGCACTATCGGGTTCACGACGACTGCGACGTCATCGAGCGCTGGACGACGCTGCGGCACCCGGACGACCCGCCCGCGCTGGTCACCCGCGCCGACTCCGCCTGCTGGACACTGCCGCCGAGACCGGACTACCGGCTCAGCCACGTGATCGGGCACTGGAGTGCGGAGAGCCAACTGGAGCGGGTGACCCTGGCCCGCGCCGAGACGACGCTGACCAGCCGGCGGGGTTTCACCGGCCACCACGCGAACCCGTGGGTGATGGTGGACGCGGGCGACGCGACCGAGGACACCGGCGAGGTGTGGGGCGCGGCGCTGGCGTGGAGCGGCAGTTGGCGCATCACCGTCGACCGCTCGCCCACCGACCGGGTCCAGCTGTTCGGCGGGTACGGCCATGACGCGCTCACGTGGCGGCTGACCGGCGACGAATGCCTGCGTACCCCGGTGTTCTGCGGTCTTTACACCGCGGACGGGTTCGGCGGCGCGAGCCGCGGCTGGCACGAGCACATCCGCGAGCATGTGCTGCCCCGACCCGACGAGGTCCGCCCCGTCGTCTACAACTCGTGGGAGGCGACCGGGTTCGCGGTCGACGAGGCGGGCCAGAAACAGTTGGCTCAGCTCGCCGCGCCGCTGGGCGTCGAGCTGTTCGTCATGGACGACGGCTGGTTCGGCCGGCGGCTGGCCGACAACGCCGGCCTGGGCGACTGGACGCCGAACCCGGACCGGTTCCCCGGCGGGCTGACCCCGCTCATCGACGAGGTGCACCGGCTCGGCATGCGCTTCGGCCTGTGGGTCGAGCCCGAAATGGTCAACCCCGACAGCGACCTGTACCGCGCGCACCCCGACTGGGTGCTGCACTACCCCAACCGCGCGCGTACGGAACTGCGCCAGCAGCTGGTGTTGAACTTCGCCCGCCCGGACGTGGCGGCGTGGGCACACGAGTGGCTCGACGGCCTGCTGCGCGAGCACAAGATTGACTTCCTGAAGTGGGACTTCAACCGCCCCTTCACCGAGGCCGGCTGGCCCGAGGCGGCCGACGGCGCCGACCGCCTCTGGATCGACCACGTCCAGGCGGTGTACGACCTGCTCGACCAACTGCGCGCCGACCATCCCCGGCTGCGCGTCGAGTCGTGCGCTGGCGGCGGCGGCCGGATCGACCTGGGCATCCTCGCGCACACCGACGAGGTGTGGACCTCCGACAACACCGACGCGTACGACCGGCTCAGCATCCAGTACGGCTTCAGCCAGCTGTACCCGGCCCGCATCATGGCCGCCTGGGTGACCGACAGCCCCAACTGGCTCAACGGCCGCGTCACCCCGCTGCGCTTCCGCTTCCACGTCGCCATGTCCGGCGTCCTGGCGATCGGCGGCAACCTCACCGAATGGTCGCCGCAGGAGCTGGCGGAGGCGGCTGACCTGGTCACCCAGTACAAGCGGATCCGCCCGATCGTGCAGCACGGCCGCCAGTACCGCCTCGCGCCGCCGGACGCCCCGGTGACCGCCGTCCAGTACGTCGCGCGCGACGGCGCGGAGTCGGTCGTCTTCGCCTACCGCCCGGCCCCGACGCTCGGCCGCCAAACCCGGCCGCTGCCGTTGCGCGGCCTGGACCCGGCGGCGGTCTACCGCGACGAGGACACCGGCGTGGAGCACCCAGGCGCCGTCCTGCTCAGCCACGGCCTCCCCTTGGCCCTGCCCGCCGGCGACTACGCCAGCACCCTGGTCACCCTCGTCCGCACATAGCCCCCTGCCCAGCTGGCGCAGCGCCGTCCGCAGGTGACGCCGTGTGCGGCGACGCGGTCCGCAGGTGACGGTGCGTGCGGCGTGGCCGTCCAAGGTGACACCGCGTGCGGCAGTGCCGCCCGGAGATGGCACCGCGTGCGGCAGCAGTGCCGCCCGGAGATGGCACCACGTGCGGTGCCGCCGTCCGAAGGTGACGATGCCTGCTGCGTGCCCGCGTCCCGGATGTCGACGCCCGCCCTTCGACGCCCCTCTGATGTGATCGCCGTTCGCGGTGCGGGAACGCAGTGTCGCCGTCAACGATCGCCGTTTGCGGTGCGTCCGCACAGTCGCGTGCACCATGATCTCCGTTCGCGGTACCAAGGTGGGGCCCGGCTACGCGATCGCACCACAAACGGCGATCAATCAAGACGCGGCGCAGTGGGAACTGACCCGCTTCCGTCAGCACGGCTGGCAGCGCCACGCTGGTGGCCTAAAATCGCGTCCTTGCGCGCCAGGAAGGAGATGTCGTGCCCGCGTCGCCGGAGGAACTCGCCCGCGAACAGGAGTATTTCGACCGGGCTGCCGCCGTGCGCGACAAGCGGCTCGACGACCTGCGCCACCTTGTCGAGGCGGCGGCGGACAAGTCAGCCGCCACCGCGCTGCGCAAGGCCGCCGACGCGGCCCGCGAACGCAGCCGGGCCGGCCGGCAGGTCGCGGTGGGCCGCATCGATTCCACCGACGGCAAGACGCTGTACGTCGGCCACGAGTTCATCAGCGGTCCAGACGGCCCACTCGTGATCAACTGGCAGGCCCCCGCCGCGACGCCGTTCCACAAGGCCAGCCACGCCGACCCGCTCGGCCTGGCCGGCAAGCGCACGTACACCTGCCAGGGCAACGCGATCACCGACTTCACCGAGGTCTTCTTCGGCGAACTGGCCGAACTGATCGACCGGGACCTGCTGGCCGAGCTGCTCCGGGCCCGCTCGGGCGAGCTGCGCGACATTGTCGCCACCATTCAGGCGGCCCAACATGACCTGATCAGCGCCCCGCTTGATCAGGTGCTGGTCATGGCCGGCGGCCCCGGCACCGGCAAGACGGTGATCGCCCTGCACCGGGTGTCGTGGCTGCTGTTCAACGAGTCCGACCGGCTGCGCGCCGACCAGGTCCTCATCGTCGGCCCGCACCCGACGTTCACCCGGTACATCGCGAACGTCCTGCCCTCCCTCGGCGACGACGGGGTACGGCTGGCCCACCTCGGCCAACTGGTACCCGACGAGGTCCGCCGCGGTCCGGCGGAGGCGGCCGACGTAACGCGGCTCAAGGGCGACGCGCGCATGGCCGACCTGCTCCTGCGCGCGCTGGCCGACCGGGTCGGCGCCCCCGAGCCCGCCGAGCGGCTGCTTGTGGACGGCCGGTTCGTCACGCTGCCCGGGGCCGACATCCACACCGACCTCGCCTTGGCGCGGCAGGCACCCACCTACGCCGAGGGCCGGGCCATCCTGCGGGCCCGGCTCGCGCAGCGGGTCGCCGAGCGTACGGGCGCCGAGCCCACCAACCGGACCGCCATCGACAACCTCACCGAGCGGCTGTGGCCCCAACTGACCGCCCCCGCGTTCCTGCGCGACCTGCTCGGTTCCCGGCCGAGGCTGCTCGCCGCAGCTGAGGCCGCCGGCCTGACCCCGGAGGAGGCGTCGCTGCTGCACCGGCGGGGCGCCGAACGGATCAGCCAGCAGGAGTGGTCGCCCGCCGACATCGCGCTCCTCGACGAGTGCGCGGCGCTGATCAACGGCGTGGACCGCACGTACGCGCACATCGTCGTCGATGAGGCCCAGGACCTGTCGCCCATGCAGTTGCGCAGCGTCGCCCGGCGCAGCGCCACCGGCTCGCTGACCCTGGTCGGCGACCTCGCGCAGTCCACCGGGCCGTGGGCCAAGGACTCGTGGGACGAGGTGACCAGACACCTGCCCACGACCCACCCGACGACGGTCGCCCACCTCCGGTACGGCTACCGCGTCCCGCGTCAGGTGTACGAGTACGCCGCCCAGCTGTTGCCCGTCGCGGCACCCACGGTCACCCCGCCGGAGGTCGTCCGCGACGGCCCCGCCGACCCGGGCGTACACGTCGTCGACCTGTCCCAACGGGCAGGCCGCGCGGTCACGATCGCGATGAATCACGCGGCGGCGGGCCGGTTCGTCGGCATAGTGTGCCCGCTGCGGTGCCGGCGCGAGGTCGAGGCCGCGCTCAGGACCAACAACGTCGAGTGGAGCAGCGCCGCCCAGGGCGAACTGGGCCGGGC
>JAEZGP010000165.1 GCA_023437285.1 Actinomycetes bacterium
ACCGCCTCGCCCAGGAGGAACGCGCCGTCGTCGACTCCGTGGCCGGCACGACCGTCGACCCGGTCGACAGCCTGGTGACGGTCGGCGGCGAGACGTGGCTGTTCGTCGACACCGCCGGCCTGCGCAAGCGCGTCAACACGGCCAGCGGCACCGAGTACTACGCCAGCCTGCGTACCGCCGGCGCGATCGAGGCCGCCGAGGTCGTCGTCGTCCTCCTCGACGCCAGCGAGGTCATCAGCGAGCAGGACCAGCGGGTCCTGTCCATGGTCGCCGAGTCCGGCCGCGGCATCGTGCTCGCCTTCAACAAGTGGGACCTCGTCACCGAGGACCGCCGCTACTACCTCGACCGCGAGATCGAACGCGAACTCAAGCGCATCCCCTGGGCCATCCGCGTCAACATCTCCGCGCGTACCGGCCGGGCCGTGGAGAAGCTGGCCCCCGCGCTGCGTACCGCCCTGTACAACTGGGAGCGCCGGGTGCCCACCGGCCAGCTCAACCAATGGCTCACCGCCCTCGTGCAGGCCACCCCGCACCCCGTACGCGGCGGCCGCGCCCCGAGGGTCCTGTTCGCCACCCAGGCCGGCACGTCCCCGCCCCGGTTCGTGCTGTTCACCACCGGTCAGCTCGACCCCGGGTACGTCCGCTTCGTGGAGCGCAAGCTGCGCGAGGAGTTCGACTTCGAGGGCACCCCCATCGACATCGCCGTCAAGCCCCGCGCCAAGCAGGGCCGCCGCTAGCTTCGGGTGCTCACGGCCCTGTCAAGACCTCGCGGTCGACGTCACGTTCGGGGTTCGGCCCTGTGACAGCTCCCGTGCGGACGCGCTAGGTTGGGCAGCTCATCTGCTCAGACCGAGGCGGGACGCGGTGGTACGACAGGGCGGCGAGCGCATCGCCGAATGGGTGGCGGCAGCCGTACTCGCCGCGGCGGCGTACCTGGTCCTGCTGCCCTGGGACCTGCGCGGCACGCCGCTCGACCCGGGCACCGACCAGGTAGTCGCCGAACTAGCGGCCGGCCGCGTCGTCGCGCTCGCCGCGATCCTGGTCGTGCTCGCCGGCTACCTCGGCTGGCGGGAGCAGCCGCTCTGGGCGTCGGCGGCCTTCGTCGGCGCGCCGCCCGCGGCCCTCATGCTGGCCTCCTTCGCCACGCACCACGCCGCCAGGTGGCCCCTCACCTGGCTGACCTTCGCGCTCGTCCTGGGCCTCGACGCCGTCATCGTCGCCCTCGTCGTCCGCAACGCCCGCAACCTCGCCGACCGGCTGCGCCGGCAGGTGTAGGAGCCTTTCCCTGGTCGCCTACCCTGGGCTGCGTTGCGGAAAGGAGCCACCCATGGCCGATGTCGTCTTCGACAAGCGTGAACAGCTCAACCAGATCCAGTCCGGCCTCCTGGAGGGCGAGAGCATCATCGCCGTCTACGACGCCGTCGGGGTCGGCACCGGGTTCATCGGGCTCACCGACCGCCGCGTCATCATCCAGGACAAATCCTTCGTCGGTAAGCGCGTCGCGCTGACCTCCATCCCGTACTCGAAAATCAGTAGCGTCAGCGTGGTCAGCAACAAGAGCTGGGCCGGCAGCTTCTTCTCCACCGGCGCGATCGCCGTCCACGTCGGCACGCACGTGTATGAGGTGGAGTTCCGGGGCTCGAACAAGGCCCACCACGTGCACAACGTGATCCTGCACTACGCGACGACCGGCGGTCACTGATGCCGTACTCGCCGATCCCCGAGCTCAACGCACTCTGGTCGCTGCAGCAGCAGGAGGGATTTGAGGAGTACGCGGAGGGCTTCGCCCTTACGGAGTACGCCGACCCGTCCGGCCTCGCCGCCGGATGGTCCAAGGACCCGGCATTCCTGTCGCGCCTGATCCCGTTCGCGCAGGCCAACGGATCGGGCTCGTTCTACGCCCTGTGGAAGGTCGACGACCGGCCCGACCTGGCCACCCTGCCGGTCGTAGTCTTCGGCGACGAGGGCGGCCAGCACGTCGTGGCACGCAACCTGCGCGAGCTGTACCAATTGCTGGCCTGCAACGTGGAGATCTCCGTGGACTGGGAGGAGGCATACTTCTACCAGCACGAGGACGACGCCCCCGACGTCAACGACGAGTACGTCGAGTGGCTGGCATCGACGTTCGACCTGACCCCGCCGGCAGATCCGGCCCTGATCGTGGCGACGGCCCAGGCAGAATTCGGCGAGCCTTTCGCCACCTGGTCGGCCCCTTTCCTGCCCGACCCATCCTAGGACGCTGTAGCGGGTGTGACGTGGGTGGCACACGGATACCCGCGCGCGGGGGAGCGGAGGATTGCGCTAGTCTGTAGCGGCTGCCCGGGGCGTACGGTCCGGGCAACGGGACGTGGCGCAGCTTGGTAGCGCACTTGACTGGGGGTCAAGGGGTCGTGGGTTCAAATCCCGCCGTCCCTACATAGTTTGAGCAGGGCATATAGAAGATCATATGTGATCTTGCGGTAACGGTACGGGTAACAGAGATCTCCTACGGTGGGCGTATCCATCGATCCCGTTACCCCCGAGGAGCGTTCCCCGTGTCCGTGTACCCGTACCGGCTGGCCGGCGGCCAGACCCGGTGGATGTTCATCATCGATCTGCCGGCGACGGCGGACGGCCACCGGCGGCAGCAGAAACGCAAAGGTTTCCCTACCCAGACCGCCGCCGCGGCAGCCGAGACCGAGGCCCGCGCCGCCTACGGCGGCGCCGACCGCAGCGCGGCCGGCCGCCGCGCCGCCGCGCTGGCCAGCTGGCTGACCGAACGCC
>JAEZGP010000166.1 GCA_023437285.1 Actinomycetes bacterium
TCGTTGAGGCAGACGGGAATGAGCTCCCACTCGGCCTCGCGGTCAAGCAGGTTGTAGAGGGGCGACAGGGAGACGACCGGCTCCCAGCCCATTACCCGGCAGGTCGACACCGTGCGCTGCAACTGCCAGCCGCTGACGTTGCTGATGCCGAGGTAGCGCACCTTCCCGGACGTGACCAGCGAGTCGAGGGTTCGCAGGGTCTCCTCGACCGGGGTGCCGTAGTCCCACATGTGCACCTGGTACAGGTCGATGTAGTCGGTGCCGAGCCGCCGCAGGCTCTCGTCCACGGAACGCAGGATGTGGGTACGGCCCAGGCCCCGGCGGTGGGGGCCCGGACCAAAGCGCACCTTCGTGGCGAGCACGATGTTCTCGCGCGTCCGCGTCCGCAGCCACCTGCCGATGATCTCCTCCGACCGCCCGGCACCGTAGGAGTCCGCGGTGTCCACGAAGGTGCCCCCCGTTGCGGTGAAGTGGTCGAGCAGGCGGTGGGCCCCGGCCTCGTCGGTCTCCCGGCCGAACGTCATCGTGCCCAGGCCGAGCCGGCTTATCCGCAGGCCGGTGTGGCCAACAGTGGTGTATTCCACGTCGTTTCCCCTCGGTTCGCATCCTCGTCGGCACTGTGCGCGGCCGTCAGCCCGCGAGGTTCTGGCGAACGTCGCGCACCATCGGGGCGCGCTTTCGGGCCAGCAACGGTGTCAGGCCGAGTACGACCGCGAACACGAACGTCAGCACGCCGGTCGCCTGGAAGAACAGGTTGTCGGAGATCCGCGCGTCGCTCGCCGCGCCGTAGAGCCGGTCCAGGCCGGTGTACCCGCTGGCGCGCAGCACCACGAACAGAATGTGGTTGTAGAACCCTTCGAACAGGCCCAGCAGCCCCACCCAGAAGCCGTAGACAACGAGCCAGTACGCCGTCGCGGCCCAGCGCCGCGCGGACGCGCCCCGGTAGATCAGATAGGTGACCAGGAACGCGACGCTGAAGACGACCGCGAGCACCGTACGTTCCGTACTGCGGAAGGCCAACCCGCCGTAGATGTGGTGGACGAACGTCGTCGCGTAGAGCAGGGCGGTCAGCTTGAAGCTCAACGGCCCGTAGCGTTGCGTGAACGTGTCTGTCATTGTCTGGAACCTCCAGTTCAGATCTCGTCGTGGATGGTCAGGTCGTGGTGGTGGAGGGTGCGCAAGAAGGCGTCCGCCGCGACCACCTGGTCGATGGGCCAGACGCCGGCCGGCGGCGGCTGACGCAGGAGCTGCTCGACGACAAGCGCGGTCACCATCGCGGTGGCCCGGCACTCCTGGCGCCCCGTGATTGCCGAAGCGACGCGCGCGCCGTCCCCGACGGGGGCGCACGCGAGGATCACGAATCGGCCGCCGCCGACGCGGAGGCGCGTCGAGGCGGCGGCAAGCGCCGAGGCGGAGGCCTGCGCCGCGCTCGCGCCGAGCCGGTCCAGGACGCGCAGCACGCCGGTGGCGCGCAGACCGAACAGCGCCGCGGTGACCGCCGCCGAGTCGAAGCACACCCGGGTGGTCACCGGGATGCCCAGCGTCCGGGTGAGGGTGTGCTGGTCGGAGAACGGGAACGGGTGGACGGTACGCCGCCCGAAACCGGGCAGCTCCACCCGCTGACGCCCCGCGTCCGACCTCGCCCGGGACGTGAGGTTGGCCATCGTCCAGCGGGCCGAGTCCGGGCCGTGATCGCCTGCGAGGCCCAGCAGGATCGAGATGTCCACGGACGTCGCCGACGGCAGGCGCGCCACGCACCAGCGGGCGAGCACATTGGTCAGCCCGGGCGCCAGGCCGACACTGAGGACGGCGGTCGCCCCGGCGCGTTCGGCCACCGTGTCCAGTCCCTCGATGGCGTCGAGTACGGCCGGGGTGGCGCTGATGTCCACGACGTGGATGCCGCGTTCCAGGCAGGCGCGGGCCACCTGGGCGTTGCCGCGCTCCACGCACATGACGACCACAGCGGCGCCGTCGAGCACGCTGTCCAGCTCGTCGAGGTGGTCGACATCGACGCGCCGTGGGGTCATCACGTCGGGATGCCGGCCCGCCAGCTCCTGAGCGCGACGCAGGTCACGACCGGCGATCGTGACCGGGACGCCGCGTTCGGCGAGTGTCGCCGCGACGACCCTGCCGACCGCGCCGTACCCGCCGACGATCACGACCGAGCCCTTGCCTGACCACGGTCGGGCCTCCGATGATCGCGGCCGCGTTGTGGGTACCTCGATGGGTTGCATGAAGAGCACCTCCGCTTCGAGCATCAAGCGGCACGGCCCTAAGCACCACTGCGGGTCCGACAGGACAGGCATTACCGGCGCGCATGCCTCCGGACGGGGGAATAGCCCGCGTCGGGGTGCGGGCCGCTTTGGAGGCGGTCATCGTCCCGGCGGCACTGGCCCCCGATCACCGGGTCGCACGGGTGCCGGCCACCAGTGGTGGCATAGCTTGTCCCGCTTCCCGCCGGATGATCAACGCATCGGATTGATCAATCGGTCCTCAAAGCCCGACCGGCGACGTTGTGACGTCTCCAGGTGGAGGACACTGGAGTCCGTTATGGGCCTGTTTTGCCGGCCATCTTCAGGAAAGGAGTCTCTTCGGATACCTGCCTGATCGCGGGCACGTACTTGTCGAGCACACCAGGTTCGAAGCGCACCATGTTGACGGCGTACCAGAACTCCCCGTTGACCTGCCCGCGCAGCTTGTAGCTCCCGTCTGCGCCGAGCACCGCGTATCCACCATCAGTGAGCGCGACCAGCGTCCCCATCCGCTGCCCACTATCGACATCCCACACCCGCACCACTCGATCAGCGCCACCAGAGGCCAGGCGGGTACCGTCCGGGGAAAACACCACCGACAACACCCCACCGGCGTGGCCGGTCAGGGCACGTACCAGGGTGCCGGTGTGCGCGTCCCACACCCGCACCACCCCATCATCGCCACCGGCCGCGAGAAGGGAGCCATCTGGAGAGAACGCCACAGAGTGCGTTGACGCCGGTGGAGGGGCGAACTGCTCGGTGTACCCATCGGACGGGCCGACAGCCGCACCGGTCAGCATCGCAGACGTCGGTATGCCCTCGCGGGGAAGGCGGGCACCGAGCAGAGCGACCCTACGGAGGTCGGCGCTCGTAAGGTCGGCACCGAAGAGGTCCGCGTCGAGCAGGCTCGCTCCGGCCAGGTCTGCTCGCTCAAGCTTCGCGGAGGAAAGGTCCGCTTCGTCGAGCCGTGCGCGGGCCAGCACCGCGCCGGTGAGATCAGCTCCGCCCAGTTTTGCCCGGACCAACCGTGCCTCGGTGAG